>JALSTM010000232.1 GCA_026983715.1 Desulfobacterales bacterium | reverse complement strand
CTGAAGGGCAGGCTTCTTTCCTTGAGCAGTTACACACTGCTCAAGGAAAAAAGAATATCCCTTTGCGCTCTTAGCGTCTTAGCGGTTCAAACTTGGTTGCGGCTTCGCTGCCTTAGTATATGGGTTTTTGAAATATTATATCAGTGGATGAAATGGCAACAAGGAGCCCCCTGGAATTGGTGGATCTAGCCAGGCGCCTCCAGTTTTCTTTGCTTAAACCCTTCTCTACCGTAGTTATCAGAAGTGCGCCTTCCAGTTCCCTGCTACCCGTCAGTACCATGAACTGCCGATGATTGGTAAAAGCAAACAGAACTCTACCATTAGTGAGAAAATAGTTGTACTTCCCCGGGTACTCCTCGAGCATTTTCGCGGTGCTCCATTCAAGAGCGTCAAAAAGTGCGGGAATTTTTTTAGAACTCTCATAAAATTCCAGGATGTGGTCTCTTAGAAATTCGAAAGCCCGGGCGGAATCGCTCTTCAGGTCTCTAAGCATCCCGTTTTTCGTCTCGTATGACTCGATTGAAGGCGCTTTCCCATTGTGTGCAAATATCCAGTCATAGTTTAAAAAATGCATCGCAAATGGATGGGCGTGACATTCATCGATTGGTCCACTTGTGCGGAAACGTACGTGGGAAATTATAATGTTGCTACGAACCACCCTCGCTAATCTTTGGAAACTGTCATGAAGGTTTCCCGGAACATAAACCTGCTTTGCGGACTTTTCTATGAAGGCCTTGCTGTTTCGATAATAACCGATCCCCCACCCGTCCATGTTCTTGCGGCTTTGAAGAGCAAAAACGGGAAGTGACTTGGGAGCAGAATATTGTCTTCTCGCTGATAAAGCAAATAGTTCACACACTCCAGCTTTCCCCCAAAAACGGTAAACCAACCAGTTACTAGAAAGAATAACACTAATCCATGGAAAATTCCAATGTAGGCATTTTCGAATGGCAAAAAAGCGTATCGAGCCTTGACACTCCTTTGTTAAGTTCTTTATTTTTCTGTAGGTTAACGACGCATGCTCAAAATATTTATAAGAAATTGAGGTGATGAAAATGAGAATCGGTTTCATTTCAACGTATCCACCAATAGAATGCGGAATTGCAACATACACCCAGTATCTTACCGATGCTTTGAGAAAAAAACACACCGACGTTTACATCGTGTCTCACATGGGTGGAGCCGGAACCCAGGTATTTCCTACCTTTGACTACGAAGATGGAGATATAGCCGAAAAGGCATATTCAATGATGATAAGATTCACTCCCGATGTCGTCCATATTCAGCATGAATTCGGACTCTTCGGTAGATACATGGGAGTTTCGGTTGTACCGTTGATAATTCAGTTTCGCCTGGTGGGAATACCTGTCATAACAACTCTTCACACGGTCTATAATCGTATTCCGCTTGACCACGCAATCATAATTAAATCCATTTTTTCAAATTCCAACGCTGTAATAGTACACGAAACCTACCAGAAAGAATCACTAAAAAAGATACTGACCGACGACATGCTTAAAAAAATCACCATAATTCCTCACGGTGCAAGGGAAGTCGAACCTATTCCCGATGCCAAGGCAAAACTTGGTCTTCCCACCGACAAAAAGGTCATATTGATTATCGGTTACTTTAGACCATCTAAAAACTTTGAGCTTGTTGTTGATATTTTCCCAGAAATACTTGAACAATTTCCCGGGGCCATCCTTGTAGTGGCCGGAAAAATTCGGGGAAGCGAGCATATAGAATACCGTAACATGCTGTTTAACAAGATTGAGTCTTCGCCAGCAAGAGAACACATATACCTGATAAGAGGGCAATTACCTCAGCATGTTTTTGATACCATACTTTCTGCAGCCGATGTGGTGGTTTTGCCCTACAAGATCAGTTCCCAGAGTGGTATACTGGCTCACTGTCTTGCATTTGGAAAGCCAATAGTGACAAGCAGCACTGAAGCTATGAAACTTGCCATTGAAAACTCCGGAACAGGCCTAATTAGCGAAGGTAAAGAGGATTTTGTTAGGAACATCGTAAAAATCCTTTCCGATGAATCCCTTGGCCGGGAAATGTCTCAAAATGCGTTGAGATACGTAAAAGAAAAAATTTCCTGGTCAAAAATAGCGGACAAACACATAGAAATTTATCAGAATCACATGGATATCCCGAAATTGCACACCGGTGTAATACTCGTTGAGTAAAGGGGGTAACTGATATGCTGGAACATCTGTATCCATTCAAGCGGTACGAAAAAAACCCGATTCTGCAGCGTGAAGATATCCCGTATCCTTGCAATACGGTTTTCAATGCTGCCGCGTGTAAGTTCAAGGGAAGGTATGTATTGTTGCTGAGAGTAGAGGATCTGAGCGGAAAAAGCCACCTTACCCTTGCATTTTCCGATGATGGCTACAATTTCAAAATAGAACGAAGACCCTGGGTGAAGCCTTCCGAGGACCCGTATTATTGGGTTTTTGAGCAGTACGGAGTAGAAGATCCAAGGATTACTCAAATAGGAGACGAATATTACATAACTTATACCGCCTTCGGACCATACGGGGCTCGAGTGGGAATCGGTCGGACGAAAGACTTCGTGAACTTCGAACGCATTTGTCTTGCAACGGAAGTTGAAAACAAGGATGCTGTACTCTTTCCAGAAAAAATCAATGGTGATTACGTGATGATTGATAGGCCATGTGGGCTGGGAGGTGGACGCGGGTCCATATGGATCACGTACTCCCCGGACCTAATACACTGGGGCAGGGCCACAACGCTTATATCCCCAGAACCTGGTTGGGGAAATGCAAAACTGGGGATATCCACCCCTCCCCTGAAAACAGAGAAGGGGTGGCTTTGCCTTTACCACGGGGTTCGAGAAACTGCAGGCGGTAGACTTTACCGGATAGGAGCAATTTTGCTGGATCTCAATAACCCTGAGATCGTCCTCGGACATACTCGCCATTTTATCTTTGGCCCCGAAGAAGTTTACGAAAGGACCGGAGACGTGCCAAACGTCGTTTTTCCATGCGGGCTTATCCTAGAAGATGACAATACAGTCAAGATGTATTATGGTGCTGCAGACACATGTATAGGGCTGGCAGAGGCCAATATTGACGACATAATAATGTTGTGCTTGAGTAAAAACGAAGGAACTATTTAATAACCGTTTTGGAAAGAAGGAGGGGACATGAGAATCGTACTGATGGGACAGGCAGCCTTTGGAGCAAAAACGTTGGAAGCACTTCTTGAAAAGGGTGAACAGGTTATTGCGGCCTTTGTCCCACCCGATAAACCTGGGGGAAAAGAAGATCCCCTAAAGACTTTGGCAAAAGAAAAGAACATCCCTGTTTTGCAACCGTCAAGCTATCGATCATCAGAGACGCTGGAAAAGTTCAAGGCCCTTTCGCCCGATCTCCTTATCATGGCTTTTGTCACGGACATTATTCCGGCCTCCTATTTTGATTACCCGGCGCACGGGGCCATATGCTACCACCCGTCTCTTCTACCCAGGCACCGTGGTGCAAGTGCGATTAACTGGGCAATAATTATGGGAGACCAGAAAACAGGGCTTACAATATTCTGGCCGGACGGAGGAATTGACACTGGCCCCATTCTTTTGCAAAAGGAAATAGAAATAAAGCCAACGGACACCACGGGATCTCTTTACTTTAATCACCTTTTTCCTATGGGGATTGATGCTATAATTGAATCAGTTGAACTTATCAAGCAGGGGAAGGCCCCAAAGATACCCCAGGACGAAAGTCTTGCCACCTATGAGCCTCCGTGCGATGATAAGGTGGCACAAATTGACTGGTCAAAACCAGGGGGTGAAATTTATAATTTGATAAGAGGTTGTGACCCCCAACCCGGGGCTTATACCTTCTGGAAAGGTCAGAAGATACGGCTCTATGGCTGTAATTTCGATGAACAACCAGTTACTGAAGCACCGGGAACAGTTCTGGAAACTTCCGGGGATGCCCTGAAAATTTCTATGCCTGGCGGAATTCTGGTAGTTGGGAAAGTGAGAACCCCAGATCTGGGTAAAGTGAAAGTAGCTGATTTTATTGAAAAATCAGGGATAAAAAAGGGTGATAAGTTTGAATACCGAGGATAATCGGAATAACATGAAGAAAGATCCAAATAAAAAATCCGAGACAAAAAATACAGCTAATCAAAACGCCGCAGAAATTGCCCTGGAGAATCGAAAAATACGCCGATTGAGAATACTTGTTGATTTTACCATGGCGCTAATAGCTCAGAGTGAAATACCCCTGGAAGAAGCCCAGGCCTTGGCTGCGGCAGTAAAAAAGCAGGCTGTCTTGATGTTCCCCGACAAGGGTGACACCTATGATTTGATTTATGGATCCAGATTTAGGCGTTTAATCACTCAAAAATACGGTCTTCACTAGTTCATGCAAAATAGCCATTGTAATTCCCAGACACTAAACCCTTTGTACGAAAAACTGATGCTTGAATCTCAGCGAATTGCTGCCAGGTTCAGGGTTCCGGAATTTTACAGGCAGTTCAGGGCTCAACATTCCCTTTCAAAAAAACTCTTTTACAACCATCCCCTGGTAACCTACCTCAAGAATCTTCTCCGACCAAGACTAATGGATTGCTTTGGACATGGCCTGGACCATTCAACCAGGGTGGGCATAGACGCAGCAACCATAATTAACCTGGAAGCAGAAAAATATGCCACGGTCGGCGAGAAACTTGAAAGGCTGATGATCCTGGGCGAAATCGCAGGACTCCTTCACGATATACACCGTGGTGAACCGGATCATGCAGAAAAGGGAGCGGAGACGGCAAAAGAAATATTGAAGCCATTCCCGCTGGAAAATAGAGAGGTAAAGTGGATTTCCCGTGCCATATCCAACCACGAAGCCTTTAAAACCCCGTCTGCTTGTTCCTCACCCTGGGGACAACTCATGAGTGATGCCCTCTACGATGCTGACAAGTTCAGGTGGGGGCCTGATAATTTTACCAAAACGGTATGGTTTATGGTAAATTATAGAGACATTCCCATTGAAGAAGTGATTGAAAAATTCCCC
>JALSTM010000231.1 GCA_026983715.1 Desulfobacterales bacterium | reverse complement strand
ACGACTTGCATGTGTTAGGCACGCCGCCAGCGTTCGTTCTGAGCCAGGATCAAACTCTCCAATTAATCCCTAATCTAATAAACTATCAAACGCCCGCTACTACCCAGTTTTCAAAGAACGGTTGTTTCACCTTTTTCCCCAAAAGGGAGTGCCAAATATACTGATATTTTTTTCAATGTCAAGAGAAAAAATTCAATTTTTTTTCTGACTATTAGCACTAGTTTTTTCCCCTTCTAGGTAGCATTAATTATAAACATCACCTCGTTGATTTTCAAGTTTAAAAGGTAAAAAAGATTAAAGCAGGAGAGGGGCAAGGAGGATTTACTAAACGTAATTCACAATGTTTAACTCTGCCATGTTTCCAAAGAGCTTTAAACTCGCCTGAAACGCCATCTTTGTTTTTTCTAGATCACTTACCGCCGAGGCAAAGTCCGTGTCAACCGCATCTGAAAGAAGAATTTCCTTATCAATGCCTATGTTTTCCAGCGCTGACCGTTTCGCTTCAAGGGCATTCATTCTAGAACCGACTTTGCTCATCTGGGCGTTCACTGTCTGAAGTGCATCGTCCAGGGAATCCATTTGAGCCCTGATACCGTCCGGGTCATTGTTGAGCATTGCATCCCTCAACGAAATCAGGGTCGAAAAAATCTCGTCATTGGTACCTCCGACCTGGGCCCCGATCTCCGCTCCATTTATATTAACGGTAGTGTTGGAATCAAAATTTGTCGGTACCTGGAAATGACCATCATCCCCCTGGTAAGTTACACTGGTAATTCTACCCGTTCCAGCATCCGTATTGATACTGAAAGGTGCCGTATCAGTTATTAGTCCTGAAAACACATATCTATCATCGTATTTTACATTTCCAACGGCAACAAGATGCCGAATAATCTGGTCAATTTCCTCCGCAGCACCTTCCCTCGTATCAGCGGTTTGGGTCGCATTGGCCATCTGTACTGCAAGTTCTTTTGCCCTAGTAAGGCTATCGTTCATGGCCTTTAGCGAAGTTTCGGTCTCGGACAACCAATCAGTCGCAAACCCAATGTTCTTCTTGAATTCTTCTATGAAGGATAAACTTTTTTTGATTCTCATGGAATCACTTAACGCTATGGCATCATCACTGAGCTTGTGAATTTTCTGCCCTGATGATATGTCCTGGGTCAGCTTATCGATTCTGAATTTGTAAGTTCCCAGCTGGTCCAGCAACCGGTCATAGGTATGATTAAAGCTTATACGATACATGGATCACTTCCTCTTACGTCATGTTTATTAACGTATCCAGCATTTCCTTGCCTGTGGTTATCATCCTGGCTGCGGCTTGATAGATGTGTTGATACTGGATCATTTTGGCCATCTCTTCCTCCATGGACACCCCGGATACAGCCTGCTGCTCTGTTCGCAGTTCGTTTTTCAGGGCTCCCTGGAAATCTTTCTTCGCATTAATCTGCTCAGCATCCGTCCCAAGATTAACAACAAAGCTCTGCCAGTACCCATTTATCGATTCGTTATTGAGGGATGTGAGAGATTGTTCACCGAGATTTGCAAGAGTCAAGGCCACGGAGTTATCCCCGGGCTGATTGGTATCATCGTAACCGGAATTAATCAGGTTCACATTGTCCACTATCGCCGTGTTAACTTCTATGGTGGATGCGTCAGTCCCGCTGAATATCTCGGTGTTATTAGTGAGAACTGCACCGGAATCATCATGGGTGTGATAATAATTCACCCTGTCAATAATAGCAGCTGCTAAGTCATTTAGCTTAGATTCATAATCTACTCGATTCCCTCCGGAATCTGTTTTGTACGAGATTTTATCCCACATCGATTTCCATCCGGCAAACTTCCCCCCCTCGATATCCACTCCGCTGCTAGCGCCATTAACATCGGTGACACTAAATTGAATATCAGCCGGGGAACCCGCAACGGCAAAGCTTACCGAACCATAATCAGCATCCTCGACAACTGTGTTCCCGTCGATGGTCACAGTAATTGCTCCGCTACTCTGCTCGCTGTATTCGAAATCCAAGTACTCGCTCAAATCTTCCAAAGCCTGCTGCCGTTCATCTCTAAGATCATTTGCAGGATGTCCCGTAACTTCCATTCTAGCAATTTCCTTATTCAGGTCTGCTATTTTCCCAAGAATGGTATTAACCTTGGTTACCCCGTCAGTTATCTTCTGTTCAATTCCATCCTTAAAATCCTCAAATCCAGCATAGATATTCCTGATTTTATCGGCAAGAGCGGTTGCTTTTTCCACAATCGACTGCCTTTCTGCAGTGCCCTGAGGATTCCTGGCAAGATCTTGCCAACCGTTCCAGAATTCTTGGAGGTCGTGGCTTAAGCCGTAATCTTCCGTTTCGTTCAAAAGGGACTCTACCTTTGTCATTATATCGTCTTCACCAACATAGTAATTATAGGTGGAGTTTTTCTCCAGAAGCAGCCTGTCTATGAATTGATCCCTCACCTGTTCAACGTTGGCAATGCGAGCGCCACGGCCAATTGTTCCCGCATGAGTGTACATGGGGAAGCGAGCTTTTTGTACAACCCTCTGCCGGGCATAGTTGGGGGTGGAGATATTGGCAATGTTGTGACTCGTTATTTCCAGCGCCGTTTGCTGATTGAGTAACGTTCCTACAGAAATATTTAATATGTCGAGGACTCCGCCCATTTCCCTAAATCTCCCTGTTTACAGAAAGTCCCTTGCTGGTAAAAGTCCTGACCTTCACCGTTTTATGCTGATCGTAGTTAACGAGATACTCCGGGTGCAGTACGTTCATTATGCTGTTCCAGCAACTAAGGCACTCGTTTATAAAATTGGCGTTTAAGTTCATTTTATTCATTACTTCCTGGTGATAGTAATTTAACTGGTTCTTCAGGAGTCTCAGACTAAGTGCCAGATCCGGGGGCAAGTAATTGACAAGTTGTGTTATGGCCAGGGGTTCGAGATCGACCTTAAGTATCGACGCTAGTTCACAAAATGCTTGAACTGACTTTTGCCTGTTTTCTTTCAACTTCAGCAGTGCAATTTCCTTCTTTTGCCCGGACAACATCAGCTCACTAGCCGAAAAATTTTTCAACTGCCTTCTTTCTTCGTTTAGGTACATTAATAATTCCCTGTAGTGGTGTACCTCCCGTTCCATGGATTCCATTAACTTTAATACGGCATCCTTCATGTTCATTGTGTCCTCCTAATCTACCTATCGACACTTTTCGAAGATTCTTAACTCAATAGGTTATTTTTCCGTTAGTTGCTTAAACAACAGCTCCGCAAGGCCAAGGTTGTTTTTGAAGCACAACTCCTTCGCCACTTCCGAATCAAACATACTGCTGAACATGTTTTCTGGTGATGTCTCCGATTCATCCAGCAATCCTGACTTTTGCACCGAATCTCTCATACTTTTAAACATGTAAGATATGAGCACTGATTCAAACTCCTTGCATGCCTTCCTCAAACGTTCTCGTTCCCGAGGGGTAAGCTCCGGAGTTGCTCTAACTACAGAATGTATTTTTGGCACCTGCTTTCCTCCTTTCCATGACCTAGATCAGTTCGAGCTGAGCTTGCAAGGCTCCTGCGGCTTTAATTGCCTGGAGTATTATTATCAAGTCACGCGGCCTGGCTCCGATGGCGTTTAAACCTTTGACCACGTCGCTTATTTTCACGCCTTTTTCTACAATCCTTAGAGGTTTATTCCCCTCTCTCGTGTTAATTTGAGTACTTGGAACAACGGCGGTTTCTCCTTCACCGAAGGGTGCCGGTTGAGAAACAATGGGCTGTTCCGATATCTGGATATTAAAACTGCCGTAAGAGACGGCAACTTTGGATATTTGTACATTTTCCCCGATGACCACGGTACCTGTGCGCTCATCGATAACCACCTTGGCAACGGTATCCGGATTTATGTTCAGGGATTCCAGGTTACTCAAGAGTGGAACCACGTTGTTCTTGTAGACATCAGGAATTGAAAGCCTGATGGTAGCAGCGTCTATGGCCCGCGCAAATTTTCCGTGAAGCATGTTATTTATTGCGTCCACAGCCCGGGTAGCGGTGGTAAAATCTGGAGAATTGAGAAAAATATCGAGTACATCTTTGTGCGCATACGTAATTGGGATTTCGTTTTCTACCGTGGCTCCTTCCGGAATTCTCCCAACCGTGGGATAGTTTTTCCGTTCTTTGCTCCCGGTACCGCCAGAAACGCTAAATCCACCAACTGACACTGGTCCCTGTGCCACGGCGTATATCTTTTTGTCAGGCCCTGCTAAGGGAGTAAGAAGAAGGGTACCGCCTTCCAGTGTTGTTGCATCTCCAATTGAAGATACCGTTACGTCAAGCTTCGTACCTACTCTGGCAAAAGGCGGGAGTTCTGCGGTTACGACCACCGCAGCTACGTTCTTTACGTTAACGTCGGTTGGATTAACATGAACTCCCATTCTGTTGAGCATGTTGGTAAGAGAATTTATCGTAAACTGAGTTCTTTTTTTGTCTCCGCTTCCGTTTAATCCCACCACTAGGCCATAGCCTATTAGCTGGTTCGGGCGAACGTTCTCCCACGTGCAAATATCTTTCAGTCGAACTGAAAAAGCCGAAGTGGCGACAAGCGTAATGAGGACCACCGCTAGGCTTATTAATACGTGTTTTTTACCCTTACGTTCCATATTTCATCTACCCTCACGCATCCTCAGAATGGAGAAATAAAACTCAACAAAATACTTACCCAACCCGGCAACTGCACCGTCGTGACCGGACCTTTTCCGTTGAAAAATATCCTTGCGTCAGCAATGTTTTTTGAAAGCACCGTGTTGTCAACCGAGATGTCTTCAGGTCTTACAATTCCTTCGAGAGAAATCTGGAGTTCTTCTCCGCTAACTCGAGTCCATCTACTTCCTCTTATTACCAGGTTTCCATTCGGTTCAACGTCAATAACCCTGGCAGTCAGGTAAGCTGTCATGGTATCTTCTTTGATGATCTCACCCTTGGAATCGAATTTATCCTTGAGCGATCCCCCGTAACTCGTGGAAGATTTCCCAAATTTTTTGACATCATCCAGGGTCAAACCTAAGAACTTTAGAGCAGCGGAGAGGCTCTTGTTTTTCTCCGTGTTAGTTTCGCCTTTCTTCTTGGCGCTCGCCTCTTCACTGATAATCACGGTTACAAGGTCGCCCACATTCCTTGCCTTTAAGTCCTCGAAATACCTGGGAGACGTGTTATTCCAGAGAGACCCGGCATAGTGAGATTCATGAAACCTGGGTCCCTTGGGAGCTTCAACCGGGAACTTGGTGAAAGGCTCGGCAGTATGCTCAGGCATGGTACTGCAGCCGTTTAAAAAAAAGACCAGAAGGACTAGCGTCAATTTGATAAACAAACACCTATTGAAATTCATAATGTCACTCCGTAACAAATCAGAAGGCTACCTGCACAGTTTTATGTCCTTTCACCATTCCAAGGACTACCCGCCTGGTTGCAATGTTTTTGACTTTCATTACCTGTCCCAGTCTTCCTCCTTCCAGGGCCTGCCCCTTGGAAGTAATTACGAGCCCCGGCGTCGATATAAGAATCGTTACAATATCACCCTTTTGAATGACTAACGGTTCTTCGATATCTCTTTTTCTCACTATTTCGTTTGCCCTGAAAGAGTGTACCGCCTCTTTTCCAATTATTTCTTCCGGATCAGTAATTACGTCCGGAGAAAGATCTGCAAGGTTTTCCTTGACAAAACGAATGTCATCACTTTCAATTACTTCATGGCTCTTGATACTTCGAGCAGTCTTTGCCACGGGTTTAAAAACGTTTACTTTGCCGATCACTCGCACGCTTCCGACCCTTTTTTGATCCTTGAGCAAAACAATGCTAAGCGGAG
Organism: Desulfobacterales bacterium; assembly: GCA_026983715.1. GTDB lineage: Bacteria > Desulfobacterota > Syntrophobacteria > B119-G9 > B119-G9 > B119-G9. The sequence goes on along the minus strand of JALSTM010000231.1, from coordinate 2,296 downwards.
TGTTTCCGAAGTAAGAAAGCCTTGAATTCGCAACTACCTTATAAGTGATGTTATTTTTACCAGGAATATAGGTTGTACCGCCGACCTTAATATCGGTAATGGTAACCTCGTCTTTATCCCAGGGCATGTGAGTTAGCACGTAGTCCCGGTAAATCCTGGCATAAACGTCTCGAAGCTTATTACCTTTAACCCTTGTTATTGCTATTTCCACCGGTACGGTACCTTTGACATGAGAAACAGGAACACCAATATCTGACAGGTTGTTGCGGAGAATATCTGCAATTTGATCTGAGCTAATACGAATGGTGCTCCCTGGGGTAGCCATGTTTGTAACAAATATTTCTTTTATCTTGTCACACAAATCCCTATCTTTGCAGCTTACATGTGCAATATCACCCACGGTAACCTTTTCGCCTTCTACTTTACATTCCGAATGGAAATTTATCGTGACTTCAATGTCAGAAAGATTCCTTCCGGTACTTTCAGCCAAAAGATTCCCACAGGTGAAAACCAGAAACAAGCAGCACAGAAAACAGAGAATGGTGCAAAGTGGGTAATTTTTTCCGCACATTTTATTAAACCTCTTACTACCTGAGATTATTTGCTATCTGCATCATTTCATCAGAAGTTTTAATAACCTTGGAAGTTGCTTCATAAGCGCGCTGAGCCACAATCATGTCTACCATTTCCTGCACGATGCTAACGTTGGCATTTTCCAGGTACCCCTGATTAATGGTTCCAAGAGCATCTTCTCCGGGAGTACCTTCGATGGGTTCTCCGGATGCTTCCGTGGGAAGATAATAGCTTCTGCCGAGACTCAACAAACCTGCCGGATTTATAAAATTGTAGAGCCTTATCTCGCCACTGGCTATCTCGGTACCATCCTGCCCTATCACAGATATGTTTCCCTGGGGATCTATGCTGATGTTTACAGCATCGGGGGGTATTCTCATCTCTGGCTGCAGTCGGTATCCCTCCGGGTCGCATATGTAACCTTCCTTATCGAGCTTGAAAGCTCCCGCACGAGTATAAACTTCTTCGTCATTTCTAAGTATTTTGAAAAATCCTCTACCTTCGATAACAAGATCGAGGTCATTTCCCGTCTGCACAAATTCGCCCTGGGTAAACATCTTTTGTACGTCAACAATTCGCGTTCCCATTCCTATCTGTATCCCATTGGGGACATTGGTAGCACCGGCTGTTGTGGCACCCGGGGATTGCAATGTCTGGTACATCAGGTCTACAAAGTTTGCCCGGCTTTTCTTAAAACCAACGGTGTTCACGTTTGCAAGGTTGTTGGCAATAATGTCCATGTTCAACTGCTGCGAACCCATCCCGGTGGCCGCGGTCCAAAGACTCCTGTTCATGGCTTTACCTCTCTAGCTTCTAGACTGTTTTTTCAATGACGTTTCCGTTCATCTGGTCGAAATATTTCAAGCTTTTTTGCTGTGCTTCAAAAGTTCTCAGAGTATCAATAAGCTGCACTATTTCTGAGACTATGTTAACGTTTGATTCTTCGATACTTCCCTGAAGAATCTGGAAGTCGGTGGCAGGTTGTTCAGGATTGTCTCCCGGGTCGTTTTTGAAATAGGTGCTTCCGACGGGAACCAGTTGTTCCGGCTTTTCAAAGTAAACTACCTGCAACTCCCCGAGAACCCTTTTACCGTCTATTATCTTGCCGTCCTCCTGAACACTCACGTTCTGGTGAGGCAGCGTAATGCTTCCTCCAGAACTCAGTACCGGGTATCCGTCTCTGTTAACCAGGGTTCCCTCGTTGTTGACAGAAAAATTTCCTGCCCGTGTATAAAGAGTGCCCTCCGGAGTTTCCACGGCGAAAAAACCCTTACCGACTATGGCAAGATCCAGCGGTGAGCCAGTCTTGTGAATGGGGCCATCTTTCAGATCAATTTTGCTCCCCATCGCCAGATAATCGGTAAAGGTTATACGGGTTCTTTTAAAGCCGATGGTACCAGCATTGGCCAGGTTATTGGCATTTACCTCTTCCCTTATGAGCTGTTGCATGCTTCCTAGTGCTGCCTCGTAAAATCCAATTCTCATATTCCAGTACTCCTTATCCGATTGAAGCTCTACCACGTATTGAGCAATTCAGATGCCAAGGGGAAACACCAGAAGAGAATATTATTTAAGGGTGTTAACCCATTGAAACACAAAAGGTTTTCACTCTGTTGAGAATTAGTCCCTTTTGAAACTGATTTCCGGTAGGAAAATTATTCCGAAAAGATAGGAAAATTTTATAACGATTGGATTGGTGCCTGTTTTGGAGATGGTGGAAATC
>JALSTM010000230.1 GCA_026983715.1 Desulfobacterales bacterium | reverse complement strand
GAGGGGCGCCACCATTTATGTCGGCCACAGGGCTGACCAGATCGAAGGGGCAGACGTCGTAGTGGTTTCTTCGGCCATTCCTTCTACTAATCCGGAAGTTGTTGCGGCAAGAAAAAGCGCAAAAATCCCGGTGATAAAACGGGCGGAAATGCTTGCTGAACTCATGAGGCTGAAATATGCGATTCTTGTGGCAGGCGCTCACGGGAAAACTACCACTACTTCCATGGTTGCCACGGTTCTCACAAGAGGCGGAATCGACCCCACTGTGGTAATCGGAGGTAAATTGAACGCGTGGAGAAGTAACGTCAAGCTCGGGCAAGGTGAATTTCTTGTGGCCGAGGCTGACGAGAGTGATGGAACGTTCTTGTTGCTGAACCCAACCATAGCTGTTGTAACGAATATAGATGCAGAACATCTTGATTATTATAAGGATCTGAGGGAGATCCAGGATACGTTTTTAGAATTTATAAACAAGATCCCTTTTTACGGCAGGGCTATCCTTTGCCTGGAAGATGAAAATATTCAGCAAATTCTGCCGAGAATAAAAAAACCACTGATGACTTACGGTTTTACAAGCCAGGCAGAATTCCAGGCACGTGATATTCGGTTTTCAGGGCTGAAATCTTCATACAGGCTGTTCCATAAAGGCAAGGAGCTTGGAGAGATAACGCTAAACCTGCCGGGTGCCCACAACGTGCTCAATTCGCTAGCCGCTGTTGCGGTGGCCACAGAACTTGAAATCGGTCTTGAGCGTATCCAGGCAGGTTTCATGGATATGACCGGCGTGGAGAGACGTTTCCAAATTAAGGGTGAAAGAGACGGGATATTGGTACTCGATGACTATGGCCATCATCCGACGGAGATCAAAGCCGTACTGAAAACGTTGGCAGAATGTTACGAGTATAGGAGGAAAATAGTCGTTTTTCAGCCTCACCGATATACGCGGACAAAGGCACTTTTTAATGAATTTACAAGATCGTTTTACCAGGCGGACGTGTTGATTGTAACTGACATTTACCCCGCCAGCGAGGAACCGATTCCAGGGGTTTCGGCGGAAAAACTAGCAAAGAGCATCGGTGAACACGGCCACGGGGACGTAACGTACTTGCCGGTGTTTAGCGAAGTTTTGAGCTACCTGGGAGAAATAGCAAAAGAAGGGGACGTAGTGTTAACCCTGGGAGCTGGCGACGTATGGAAAGTGGGTGAGAAGTTTCTAGATATGAAGGGTTCCAAGCCCTAGGTACCGATGGGTAGAAACTGGAGAAATAAGGTTTCACTGATACAACGAGTAAAGATTGCTTGGGATGAGCCACTTGCAAAACATACGATGTTTAGAGTTGGAGGAGTAGTAAGTTGCATTATTTATCCAGAGACCTTTGAGGCAGCGATAGAAACTTTGAAGGTTCTGAACAGATACCGGGTTCGGTACTTTGTGCTTGGGAAGGGATCTAACTTGCTGGTGGCTGACCAGTTGCCGGAGATGGCTGCGATAAGCCTGGATTTGGGGGCACGGCATTTTGACGTTTGGGAATTTGGAAAGGAAGCGCGTTTGAGGGTTGGGGCAGGGGTTTCGATATCAAGATTGATAAGAGAATGTATGTCCGGAGGTTTCAGTGGTCTTGAATTTCTTGTGGGCATTCCTGGTAGCGTCGGAGGTGCAGTTGTCATGAACGCTGGAACGTCACGGGGTGAGATTTCGAGGGTATTGAAAAAGGTGACGGTTGTTAGCGCAGAAGGGAAGATGGAGCTTGAAAAGGAAGATCTCGATTTTTCTTACCGCAAATCATGTTTACCACAGGGAAGTATTGTCTGGGATGCAGTATTCAGGGTGGGGAAAGATGAAAAAAAGGAAATAAAGAAGAAGGTGATTAAAATTCTAAAAGAGAGAAAAAAGAGACAACCTGCGCTTCTGGGAACGGCCGGATCGGTTTTCAAGAATCCCCCGGGAGATTACGCAGGGCGCCTTATCGAGGAAGCCGGCTTGAAAGGCAAAGTGCTTGGCGGCGCGAGAATCTCCCCGAAGCATGCGAACTGGATCGTAACTAGCCAGGGTGCAAGGGCAAGAGACGTGTACGGCTTGATGAAATTAGTGCGGGAAAGAGTCAAGGATAAGTTCGGGATTGAACTTGAACCAGAAGTAAAACTCATAGGGTTTGATTGATCTTTATGGGCAGGAAAAAGAAAAGAAGAGCGGCCGCGAAGCGAAAAGGCAACAGGTATCGGGTGTCTCCCGAGGTAAAACGGGAAAGGCGTAGACGATTTTTTGTCCTAACCGGTTACGCTTGCACTTTTTTGCTCGTTGTTTTTCTTGTTAGCTCCTTTTTCGTGATGGGGTACAGGTACCTCGTTACGACTCCCTACCTATGCGTAAAGAACATTGAAGTGCACGGGTGCAGATGGCTCTCAAAGGAGCAAGTAAAAAGGTTATCTGGTGTTAGCAAAGGGCAAAATCTTCTTGCGCTAAACTTGAGAAAGATAAGAGAAAAAATTGAAAAAAATTCATGGATTAAGGCGGTGACCCTGACCAGGTCAATCCCGGATACACTCTACATAGAGGTAGAAGAAAAAGAACCCATGGCTTTCGTTCGGATAGGTGAAACCTACCTAGTCGACTCCGACGGAGAACTGATCAAGCGGGTGGAAGACGAGACAAAATATCGTAACAAGCATTACCTGGCTATTACGGGCCTAGATAAGGAAAAAGTGCTATGTTCCGGAAAGATTCCTGCCGAGGTTTGTTCCTGCGTGAGACAATTTATTGTTATGGCTGAAAGTAATGGTGGCTGGTTTGACTTGAAGAAAATCTCGGAGGCAAGGTGGAGCAAGTTGAGTGGTCTGTCTATTAGTTTTGAGAATGGCCTGGTAGTGAACCTAGGTAGGGGTAACTTTTCATTAAAATTTTCCATGCTGAGACGGGTTTTAAGTGAGATTTCCAAGCGAAGGATTGCAGGTGAGGTAAAGGAAATAGATTTAAGATGCAGTCCCAGAGTCTACATAAGCGGGAGGTTCACTGGTAACTTAATACCCGGATAAAGAAGGACAAGAGATGGCAGGTCAGGAAGAACTAATTGTAGGATTGGATATAGGAACGACGAAGATATGTGCGGTAGTGGGGGAAGTGGGAACAGATGGAGTAAACATCGTCGGTGTTGGTACTTATCCCTCTATCGGTCTCCGCAAAGGGGTGGTTGTCGACATTGAAAGTACGGTAGATTCGATTAGAAAAGCTGTGGAAGAAGCGGAATTGATGGCCGGATGTGAAATTTCCGAAGTTTACGTTGGAATAGCGGGTGGACATATCAGCAGTTTTAACAGCCACGGTGTAATAGCTATTAAGAATCAGGAAGTAACAGAACAGGAAGTGGAGCGAGCTCTTGATGCGGCTCAAGCCTTTGCTATTCCTTTTGATAGAGAAATCATCCACATAGTTCCCCAGGAATACATTATTGACGATCAGGATGGGATTCAGAATCCCCTGGGAATGTCTGGGGTCAGGCTTGAAGTTAAAGTTCACATTGTCATGGGAGCCGTCTCTTCAGCCCAAAATATCGTTAAATGCTGTAACAGGGCTGGCTTGAATGTGGCCAATATTGTGCTCGAATCGATTGCCTCAAGTGAAGCGGTACTGGGTAAGGAGGAGCTTCAACTAGGGGTTGCGCTAATAGATTTTGGCGGCGGTACAACGGATTTGGCAATTTTTTCCGACAACAGTATAAGGCATACAGCGGTGCTTGCCATCGGTGGGAATAACCTGACCCACGATATAGCACTGGGCTTGCGAACACCAATGGAGCAGGCAGAGAGGATAAAGCGGCGTTACGGTTGTGCCCTGGCAAGCATGATAGACAGGAATGAAACCATTGAGGTCCCCAGCGTTGCAGGCAGGAAACCACGTGTTCTTAGTCGGGAGATTCTTGGAGAGATTCTCGAGCCGAGGGTAGAGGAAATTTTTGCACTGATAAACAGGGAGATACTCAAATCTGGCTATGCCGAACTTCTGGCTTCAGGCCTTGTTGTAACCGGGGGGTCTTCTCTTCTACCGGGCATTCCCGAGCTTGCTGAACAGGTGATGGATATGCCGGTGCGGCTTGGAATACCGACGAGTATCGGAGGCTTGGTGGACGTTGTGAGCAATCCCATGTATGCAACGGGTGTCGGGCTGGTCCTTTATGGTTACAAGCACAGGGATAAACGGAAACAATTTTCGAAGAATGACAATAAGAACATATGGCAAAAGGTTATCTCCGCCATGAAGCGCTGGTTTAAGGAGATAAGGTAACCAGGCAATTTTTGGTCACTAAAAATGCCGGAATAAAGTTCACGTTTGTGATGCTTAAATTGAAGCCATTTAAAGAGTTGCTTAACTAATAAACTGTTTTTCGATGGGAGGGAAACATGGAACCTAGATTCGACATTGAAGAACCGGAGTTGCAAGCAAAAATCAAGGTGATTGGAGTAGGAGGAGGTGGTGGTAACGCCATCAATAACATGGTGGTGGAAGGACTGCAAGGGGTGGAATTCATAGCAGCCAATACCGATGCCAAGGCCCTGCGCAGTTCGAAGGCCGGTATCACCCTCCAGCTCGGCATTAACCTTACCAAGGGGCTGGGTGCAGGAGGGATACCCGATATCGGGTGCAAGGCAGCACAGGAAGATGCCGACAAGATTGCTGAGGTGGTGGACGGTGCCGACATGGTCTTTATAACTGCGGGACTTGGCGGCGGTACGGGAACAGGTGCGGCACCTGTAATAGCTAATATCTGCAAGGAAGCCGGGGCTCTTACGGTAGCCGTGGTTACCAAGCCTTTCAGTCTTGAAAGGAATGACAGGATGAGAAAAGCTGAACAGGGCATCATTGAGTTGAGGAAGGTTGTGGATACGCTCATCACTATACCCAATGACCGCCTCCTGAGCCTCGCGGATAAGCGAGCCACCCTTCTTGATATGTTTAAGAAAGTAGACGACGTTCTCATGCATGCGGTAAAAGGTATTGCCGATCTAATTACTCACCCGGGACTCATCAACGTAGACTTTGCCGATGTCAAAACCGTTATGGGAGAAGCGGGGATGGCAATCATGGGAACCGGAATAGGAAAAGGTGAAAACCGGGCTATTGACGCAGCCGAGCAGGCCATTTCTAACCCGCTCCTGGAAGATGTATCCATCGAAGGAGCCACCGCATTACTATTAAATATTACTGCCGGTCCCAACTTGACACTCTATGAATTCAAAGAAGCTTCGTCCCTTATATCTAAAGAAGTAGACGAAGATGCTAAGCTTATTCTCGGCACGGCCATAGATCCAAACATGGATGAAGACGAGCTGAGAATTACTGTGATTGCCACTGGAATAGGCAATGAAAGTAATCATATGAGAAGAAGAATGAGGAGCAGGGAAGATAGGGTCATAAGACCTGTGCCAACAACCCGAGACAGGGACCACGTAGAGCTTGATCACCTCAGGAGATCTCGGAAGCTTGGGAGCTCCGCAAAGCATCCTGAACAAAAGGACGGAGAAGTAAAACCTACTAGAAAAACCAAGTACAGTAACTTCACTGCGCTACCCATAGATGAATCAGAGTTGGATATTCCAACTTTTCTCAGGCAACAAGCAGATTGAAGTAGCGGAGAAAATCGGTTATAGAAGGCCTGTAAGTACAGGCCTAGATTATGAACTGGAAGCTAGTAAAAACTCAAAAGAAATGGCTCTCAAACGAAAAGGGGACGGTAATAAAAGACTGGGGTGGCAAGCTTACCATAGCCCTTGCTTATCCCAACAGGTACGCCGTGGGAATGGCAAACCTTGGTTTTCAAACGGTGTACCGCTGTTTTAATGAACTTCCTCATGTTGTCTGTGAAAGGGTATTCTTCCCGGAGCCAGAAGATGTTAATGTTCTTGCTCGAGATCCGTCTGCCAGCTTAATATCGGTTGAAAGCCAGCGTCCTGTTCGTGATTTTGATGTATTGGCTTTTGCTCTGAGCTTTGAAAACGATTTTCCAAATATACTCTCGATGCTGGATTACTCCGGCATTGGCTTCTTCCCTCCCGATAGAAGTGGCCATGACCCCCTTTTAATGGCGGGGGGCGTGGTCACTTTTTTGAATCCTGAACCTATTGCTCCCTTTTTTGATTTTTTTCTACTGGGTGAGGTCGAAAATATTATCCCGACATTTTCCACGGTATTGAAAGAATGCCTGAAGCGTTGTAAAGATCGTAGGGATATCCTTGAAGAGCTTGTATCAAGGGTACCATCCCTTTATGTTCCTGAGTTTTACGACGTTAAATATACCGAAGAAGGGTACGTCTTCGGATATGTTCCTAAAGGTGATTACCCCGAGAAAATCAGATGTTACCACAGCAGTTCCTTGGAGCCTCCTACTACGACATGTATACTCACACCTTTCAGCGAGTTTTCAAATACTGGCCTCGTAGAAATAGGTCGAGGTTGCGGAAGAGGATGTCGATTTTGTGCTGCCGGGTTCGTGTACAGGCCGCCCAGGCTGGTGTCTGCTGAAAAGATTATAGAAGCGACTGAAAATACCCGGGAACTTACAAATCGTGTTGGCTTACTCAGCTCAGCAGTATCCGATCATCCTGAAATAGAAGGCATTTGTAACGTTCTAAAACAAAAAGGATTCCAGGTATCTGTATCCTCTATTCGGGCTGATTCGGCTACCCGTGGATTGCTTAGAAACTTGAGTGAAAGTGGGCATTTCAGCGTGGCAGTAGCCCCAGATGCGGGGTCTGAGCGTTTAAGGAAAGTGATTAACAAGAATCTCTCTGAGGCACAGATCTTAGACGCAGTGGAAAACCTTTCCCGCCAGAACATTTTGAATATAAAACTTTATTTCATGGTGGGACTTCCAACTGAAACCAGGTCTGATGTGGAAGAAATAGTGAAGCTCGTCAGGAAGATAAAACACAGGGTGATATCTAGCAGCAAGGGTAAAAAAAAGCTCGCCACCTTAACCCTAAGTGTGAACTGCTTTGTGCCTAAACCTTTTACACCATTCCAGTGGTCCCAGTTTCTCAAAGTTGAGGAGCTTAAGGAACGAATAAAAATTATCAAGAGGGGTCTGAAAGGGCTTTCGAATGTCCGTGTTCACACGGATTTGCCCAAGTGGGCATATAGGCAGGCCGTGCTGTCCAGAGGTGACAGAAAGGTTGCCCTATTGCTTCGGGCAATCCACCAGAACGACGGAAACTGGCAGAAAGCTCTCTCTGATGTCAACCTGAATGCAGACTTTTATGCCTGTAGGAGCAGAAAAAAGGATGAGCTGTTCCCTTGGGATTTTATCGATCACGGTATCAGGAAAGAATACCTCTGGGAAGAATACCAGAGAGCACTCGCAGAAAAGGTAAGCCCTCAGTGTGACGTGGGGAGATGCCATCGTTGTGGAGTGTGTGAATGAGCGAAAAAGCATTATCAATGAAAAAGTACTACTTTTACATGGATCCCCGGGAAATCTATTTTTTCAAGTTTGTACTTGAAGGCTACGATGGTTTGGGTGTTATAAATACTTTAGACAGTGATAAGGGTCTAATAAGGGTCGTGGTGCCGGAATGTCAGAGTGAACTATTTGAAAAACTTGTGTCTGCACTTTCCGGAGAATTGCGACTGGTTCCTGCTTCCCCAGATGAAGGAGACACTTTGCCTGTAACCGAATAGATATAGGAGGGAAAAAGATGAGTCTAGAATGTGAACTGCCCGATTCCAATCCCCTTGATGACGAGATAAAAGAATTATTGCAAAAGGCAAAGACGATTGCAATAGTCGGAATTTCAAGGAAGGAGGAGAGAGACAGCTACAAGGTTGCGAAATACCTAAAAGAACACGGGTATCAAATTGTGCCGGTAAACCCCGTTTATGACGAGGTGCTCGGTGAAAAATGTTATAAAAGTTTGAGCGACATACCTTTCAAAATTGACATCGTGGACATATTTCGGAGGCCTGATGCCATTCCACCGATTGTGGACGAGGCCATCGAGATAGGAGCGGGTGCCGTGTGGATGCAGCTTGGGTTGGCTCACAATGAATCAGCGAAGAAAGCAAGGGAAGCTGGCCTTCAGGTTGTTCAGAGCAAATGTATTAAGATTGAGCACTCGAAGCTGCTCAAGGAAAGTGAGAAAAAGTAAGAGTGTGTGGCGCCGGGGCCGTGGCTTGTGTACCTTGTTTCGCAGTATCCTTGCCG
>JALSTM010000229.1 GCA_026983715.1 Desulfobacterales bacterium | reverse complement strand
GCCTTCCAGGGTAAGATATACCGCTGTTTTTATCCAGTCTATAACAGCTTTTGCTCCGTATACCGATAGGTTGCCGTAACAAATATCATCAACACTGAGAGAATATCCCCCCTCGAAAAGAACAACACCGGAAAGACACCCTATTTCATCGATACTGCTTGCACGAGTTATATCTAGGCCAACATTAAGGTTCTTCATTTCCCTTTCCAGGGCAGCAATGGAACCTATTATGATAGGTTGACATAGTTTTTCCCATACAAAAGACGTCAAGCCTTTGATTATAACTTCTGGCCCAATCCCCGACGGGTCTCCCATGGTAATGGCTATCCTGGGTTTTCCTTCTATTCTAATCATGTTTGTACACACAGTATTCATGAAATCGGGAGAGATATTGTTATGCTATAGAGACGCTTCCCGAGTTTCTCTATTTTAAGAAGTCCCTTGTGTTTTTCTACAATGATTTTTGTCAATGGTAAACCCAATGGGAGTCCCTTTTCAAGTGAAGAAGAAAAAGGTGATAGAAGCGGTTCAAACTGTTCCATTTTTAGTTCTGTCCCCTCGATGGTCATGGCTAGAATAACGTGGCGATTTTCCGTATAGGTCTGGATTCTGAGACTTGTCTCAGGAGGCAAGAGGGAAAGTAACAACTCCAGGATATTCCCAGTAGCCTGGTAAAATAAATCCCGGTCAAGCTGAAGGTCGGGTATGGATGGATCAAAATCTACCTCGACGACGACCCCTCTTTTAGAAAATTCCTCTTGGTACTTTTCCAGCAACGGGCGGATTAGCTGGTTTAGATTGGTTTCCTTGAAAATAAGTACCCTCGGTTTTATGTATTCGAGAGTGGTTTTTAAAATATTTTCCAGTTTTTCTATTTCACCGGCAATAATTTCCAGCTTTTTGCGCCTTGGATCATCTTCCGGAAAGCTTTTCAACAAATGACGGGCGAAACCACCCGCAATGGTGAGAGGATTTCTGATTTCATGGGCAAGTCTTGACGATATTTCTCTCAGTGCCCTGAGTTCTTCGGCCTGCAGAATCTTTTCCTGTGCCTTTTTCCTGTCCGTGATATCAACAATGATTCCATCGACGCTTTTTACTTTTCCATCCTTTCCAACCTCTGGTATTGCACGGTCAACCACATATATTACCTGGTTGTCCTTGTCTACCATCCTGTACTCTATTTCAAATTTCCTGGCCTTTTCGAGACATTCTTTCCAGTGTTTTAAGTAAGCTTCCTTGTCTTCATCTACTATTCTGCTCAAGAAAAAATCCTTTTCTTGCATTGCTTTTTCGAGCGGGCACCCCAGTAGATCTTCTACCTGCTTGTTTACGAAAGTTAATGTACCATCAGCACTAGTCCTGTAGACCACCAGCGGAACATTCTCCACCAGTGTGCGATATTTTTCCTCGCTTTGCGTTAATGCGCGAGTTCTTTCGCGCACTTTTTTTTCTAGGTTCTCCGCGTAGTCCCTTATCCGGAGGTGGGATTCTTCAAGGGACTTGAGCATCTCGTTCAAAGAATCTGCCAGCATTCCTATTTCATCCCTGTAGGATAGCTTGATCTCCTTTATCTTTCTCCCCTCGGCTATTTCCCTGGCAGCACGAACAAGCTTTGCAATGGGCCTGGTAAATATTACCGTTATCCAGTAAATAATTCCCAGCGACAAGATAAAAGAAATGGCTCCCACAAGGATCATGTTCTTTTTGTACTCTGACAGTAATTTTAGGGAGCGGGTTCTGTCTGCAGAAATTTGAAGAAATGCCACAGGATCGTTTTTGTAGTCTTTTAGCAAGGTGATCATGGTTGCCCTGAGACCCCGGGATTCAGGAGCGATCCTGAAATAGGGAAGAAGTGATTTATCCAGGGTTTTATAAATATCCGGCGTCTTACTGACACGCTTCTTCTCTGTGGTAGAAAGGACCGCCCTGTGTTCAGGATCAATGCTGTATGAGATGATCGTGTAGTGGACCTTAAAAATAGAAGTGAAGCTCATGAGGAAAGGCCGGTCCACAGGGATGATCATTGCACAGGCTCCGACTATCTTTTTATCATAATTCACCGGAACAGCGCCCCAGATAACAAGCGATTTTCCAGCGAGGGCAAGCCCCGAGCGGGGTTTCTTAGTTTTAAACCAGTCCTTTAAAAAGGTTTGAGAAGGGATCTTATTTGTTGAAGGAAATAGTCCGAGAATCTCACCCTGTTCATCAACTAGGAGAAAGTACCAGCCGAGGGAAGTGAAGCCGCTTCTTAATATTTTGTGGGATCGAAGGCAGAATTGTTTGAGCTTATTGAGGTCGTTCTGGGCCAGTGCCTTTTTAAGGCAAGTGTTCATGGCCACTTCTCTTGCAAGGGTTAGGGCAAGGGAAGAACTTTCCGTTATCTTGTTCACGAAACTGTGGTGCAGGCATTCCAGGTGATTTCTTTCCTGGAATAGAAATGTTCTCTCCTGAAATCGGATACTCAAAAATATGAGTATTGAAGTCCCACACAGTGCCAGTAAGAGAAACGGGATAATAAGCTTCCATTTTATGCTTATGTTGTGAATATCAGACAATCTCATAAGCTCTGGCTTGGAAAACCCTCGTTTGCCCGTATTTTAAGTGGCACCCACCATCAAATACGCCATCACCTCGGTATCTTTCACCATGTTTTCCAGAAGGCAGTATTCGTTTGGTTGGTGTGCTGTTTTCGTAATAGTCTGCCACACCGCTACTTCCAGACCTGCCTTCCTGAGATAGGCTGCCACGGTGACCCCTCCGATCCCGCATGCTTTTGCTTCTAGTTTTCTAAGTGCTCTTACCGCTTCCTTGATTTTTAAAACTACGGGAGAATTTTTCGGTGTAGGCGGAGCTGCCTGATCGCACATCCTGGTACTGATATCTACCTTGACGCCAAAATCATTTTCTATCTTGTTTGCAACTTCCCTGAAAGATTCTATAACGGATTCGAGAGGGTACTGGGGGAGTACTCGACAGTCAAAGTAGAAAATGTCTTCGCCAGGAATGGTGTTTATGTTTTCAACATTAGCCTCCTTTTTTGTCGGCTCGAAAGTGCTGGAAGAAGGCCTGAACATTGGGTCATTGGCCGGGAAAATGGTCTTTAATTTTTCGCTTTCTACGATAAAGTACGCAGTGGCTCTAAGGGTATTTTTACCCTTGTGAGGCACACTTGCGTGGCATTGTTCCCCCTTTATTGCAATTCTGACCCAGATAATGCTCTTTTCTGCAACCTCGATCATGGTTCCGTCCTCGTTTCCGTAATCGGGAACCAGTATTAAGTCTTCCTTTTTGAATAACTCCCGATGTTCCCTGATTAGGTATTGCAGCCCCCTTTTGCTCCCGGTTTCTTCGTCAGAAACGAAGATGAGCTTAACATCCGTAGCTGGCCTGATATCAAGGTCCTTGAGAATTTTAAGAGCATGTAAGGAACATACTATTCCTTGCTGGTTGTCTTCTACTCCTCTACCAATTATTCGATCCTCTTTGACTACCAGGTCAAAGGGATCATGATGCCACAGGTTGAGATTCCCGGGGGGTACTACATCCATGTGACTGACGATTGTTAAAGACTTTTTGGAATTTTTCCCGGGAACATAAACAAGAAGATTTGGCCTGTAGCCGCAGGGGACCCTGTCATCAGGGGCATTAAACCACTTAACGTCTCCGAGTGCTTCCTTTTCAACGTAAGTGCTGAGATACTGTGCTTTTCTTTCTTCCCCTTCCCCGCCGTTTTCGGGTGCGAGGGCAGGGATTGCTGTTAAATCCCTTTGCAATTCAATCATTTCAGGAAGATAAGCTCGCGCCTTATCCTTTATCGTGTTTGCAGAAATATCCATCTGACCATCCTTTCCACTGTGTCTCATAGGTTCATGATAAACAAATTAGGCAGCCGGGTAAATGGTTAATAAAATTTCATAGGATTTTCCAATATGAGAACCTTTTATTATAGGAATTACCGAATTGACAAATTTAGACAATCTATTGTATCTGGTTTCCATCTCACCTTTGGAGAGGTAATTATGCTTAAACTTTCTGGTTTTACCTGACGATCAGTCTCGCCGTGCTACCCGTGATAGGTTGGCAACAAGCCAGTTCGCGGTATACCACTCAAACCATCTCGTCTAAGAAAGGGGTTTTCTAACTATTACGGTAGAATTGTGCCATGAATGGCGATGGAAAAATGTGTAAATGCGTGATGATAGTTTTATGTTTGGGAGGCTCAGTATTATGAAGATAATTAAGAAAATAATTAAAACGGCAACTATTTGTATGATCCTTGTTTTCCTTTTACGTGGAGTATCACTTTCCGGTGATCTCGATGTATTTAAGGGCCTTTCAGGCCACCTTCAAATAGCGGGGGGAACTGCACATATTAAATGTGAAAAAGCGGCTATCAAGCGGATCATGAAAGCTTACCGTGCAATCCGCATAACCATAGGCGGAGGAGGTTCAGGTGTTGGTATCAAGCAGGTATGTGAAGGCTTGATAGATATCGGTAACACAGGTAGGGCACCCACTCCCGATGAAGTAAAAAGATGCAACCTTAAGGTTTACAAATTTGCTGTTGACGGGATAGGCGTGATCGTTAACCCGGAAAGAAAAATTGAAGGGATAACAACCAATCAATTAATCGGTATTTTTAGCGGATCCATAACTAATTGGAAGGATCTTGGTGGGCCGAATGTTTCCATAAATGTTTATACGAGGGATTCTGAGAGTGGCACGAGGAAGGTTTTCTGGAAAAAAGGACTTAAAAAGGCTCAAATTATAGAAAAAGCTTACTTTGTCAGGTCTAATGCCGCGATGAAAACTGCAGTTGCCAATGATCCGTACGGAATAGGGTATATATCCTTGGGTGTTGCTGACAACTCCGTAAAGCTCCTGGCTATTGATGGAGTCTATCCATCGAGGGAAAACGTTAAATCCGGAAAGTACCGGATTGCGAGAGGCCTCTACATGAATACTCGCGGTGAACCCGGTCCTTTGGCCAAAGCATTTATAACCTACATGTTAAGCCCGGAAGGGCAGAAGCTGGTTGAAAAGTTTGGCTTTTTACCGGTGAGATAGTGAAAGGAAAGCTGGCAGAAAAGGCGACAAAAGCTGCAATAGCTGTTGCTACCGCTATGGCAGCTTCGATTGTTATGTTTATATTTTTCTTTCTCTTCTGCTTTTCCGCGCCGTTAATCTCTTCCTGGCACCTGGGACAATTCCTGGCAAAGAGCTGGAATCCGGATGCCAGGATTTTCGGTATCTACCCCATGATAGTGGGTACTTTCTACATTGCCGGGCTGGCAACAATTATAGGTGCTATTCTGGGAGTGAGCCTGGCAATGTTTATTGAATTTGTTTCAGGATCTATGCTTGCGAGGTTCCTCGCTTGGTTGGTCGAATTTATGGCGGGAATACCGACGGTGGTATATGGGTTTTCAGCACTTTTCCTGCTTGTACCGCTGATAAGAGAATCCTTTGGAGATGGGAGCGGCCTTTGCATATTGGCAGCGTCCATGGTCCTTGCCCTGGTAATCTTGCCCACCGTGACTATGATTACTCTTGATCGCTTAAAGGCCGTTCCGGGGAATTTAGTTATGGCGGTGAAATCCCTTGGAGCATCATCTCTGGAAGTCCTTTTCTACGTTCATTTGCCCTATGCGTGGAAAGGAATTGTTTCCGCCGTCATCCTGGGGGCAGGAAGAGCGGTTGGAGATACAATGATAGCCTTGATGCTGGCCGGAAATGCCGTGCAGGTTCCCTCTTCCATACTTGATTCGGCAAGAACGTTAACTTCTCATATTGCCCTTGTCACGGCAGCCGACTATGAATCTATGAGCTTCAAAGTAATCTTTGTATGTGGTCTTTTGCTTTTCGTGTTTTCAGCGTGGAACATCCTTTTTTTGAAAATTCTTGGAAAAATAAAGAGATGAACCGCCTTATTTTACGTATTTTAAGGATATTTCTTTGGTTTTCGGCGATCACAGTGCCCGTTGCTGTGATGGTTCTTGTAATTTTCATCGTGTTTAAAGGCTTACCGGCAATTTCTTTAAGGCTGATCTTCGGCGACACAAATCCGCTGGATGCATTGATGCTCAAGCAGCAAGTCTTTGAAGGAATTTTTCCCGCCATGGTGGGAACATTTCTCGTGGTTATTCTATCGGTTACTTGGGCTATACCGCTTGGAATACTTAGCGGTATTTATTTGGCGGAATTCAGCGGCTCGCATTTAAAAAAGTTCCTCGATTTTTCTTTTGACCTCCTCGCATCTGTTCCTTCAATCGTAATCGGCCTGTTTGGGCTAACTGTGGCAATATTCCTGCATAAGTATCTCTCGCGGCAGATCTATCCCTGTTTACTGATATCAAGCATATCCCTTGCTGTACTTATTGTTCCTTACATTGTTAGAACCACCCAGCTATCCCTTGATGGTGTCTCATATTCCACTAAGCTCGCTGGTTATTCGCTCGGGGCATCGAAGATCCAAAATTTGTTCCGCGTGGT
The DNA here is from genome assembly GCA_026983715.1 of Desulfobacterales bacterium. Lineage (GTDB taxonomy): Bacteria > Desulfobacterota > Syntrophobacteria > B119-G9 > B119-G9 > B119-G9. The sequence goes on along the minus strand of JALSTM010000229.1, from coordinate 1,723 downwards.
TTTACCAAGTGCTATCCATGGGATTTTAGGAGGGGTAATCCTGGCTGTTGGCAGAGCCGCAGAAGACACTGCAGTTATCATGTTAACCGGCGTTGTTGCTACTGCGGGGATTCCGGGGTCTGTGTTTGAAAAATTTGAAGCACTTCCCTTCTATATTTACTACATTTCTTCCCAGTATTCGGATAAGTCAGAATTGTTAGATGGTTTCGGTGCAGCAATAATTCTTTTGATTATTTGTGGATTGCTATTCTGTGTTGCTCATTTGCTTAAAAACGTAGTGGTTAAAAAGGTATATGGCTTCTGAAAAGAACACGAATACCGATAGTTCCGGGAAGGTTGTCATAGAAGGGCTTAATGTTTTCTACCGCAGAAAGTGTGTCCTTGAAGACATAAACCTGGTTGCGCAGGAGAAGAATATAACGTGTATAATTGGGCCTTCTGGATGCGGAAAATCAACACTATTGATGGCGATCAACCGACTGCTGGATGAAATTCCTCACGCCAGGATATCGGGTGAAATAAAGGTAAGGCTAGAGCAAAACGGCTTTTGCAACGTGTTGAAAATGGATGATTCTGAACTTCCCCAGCTCAGAAGACAAATTGGTATGGTTTTCCAGCACCCTAATATTCTTCCCATGAGCATATTAAACAACGTGGCCTTTCCCCTAAAGATTATGGGACTGAAAGGGGAAAAAGCAATGCAAAAAATTGCTAGGGCTTTAAGGATGGTTTACCTATGGGATGAAGTTAAAGACCGTCTAAATTCTTCGGCAATTGAGCTTTCAGGAGGGCAGAAACAAAGATTGTGTTTGGCAAGAGTGCTCGTAATGGAGCCTGAAATCTTGCTTTTGGATGAACCTACTTCTTTTCTTGACCAGAGGCTTGGAGAAAAAATAGAAACCCTATTGGAGCATTTGAAAAAAGAAGTAACCTTGATTGTTGTATCTCACTACAGGGACCAGGTAAAAAGACTGGCAGACAAGATATACCGACTTGGATAACAGTTATAGAAAAAAAGTATACATATTGTTTTTTTACCTTATCCTGAATCCGTGATCGTTCACTTGGGCCGCGGATGCAAGGAAAAGCCCGGCGGACTAAAGTTCGCTATGTCCGCAGGGCGGGAAAAGATTGCTGGACTAGGTGAAGAATAATTCTCCGTGGCGCGAGGGCCAATAATCAGCAGTTTAGACATGTTATGCAAATTAACCATAAAATTCCTCACGGATTGAGGCTTATGTGTAAAAAAAGAGTGGAATCGTTCCTATCCGGCTTTATTCCCTCATGGATGTAACTAACATCGCGTTTTGACCATTTTAAAAACGGAAGCTTTCTCCGCCACTTCTCTCCTTTTCATAAAACCAGTGAGGGATCGTCGTTTACTATACGTGTTTCTTGAATGCTTAATTTGACTTAGACCCTAGCGTATCGTTTCCTAAATAGAAAAACACTTGCCATATTCGTCATTGCGAGGAGTCTTCCAAAGCGAGACGACGAAGCAATCTCATTGCTTATAGGGGTAAGACCGGAGTAGGAATTGATGGATTAAGGAGTAAAGTAGAAGCTGATTCATCTCTAATCCTCAACCCTCAATCTCTTACTGATGAGATTGCCGCGTCTCCCACACCCACTTTAAGCCATACATCTTGATATTAAGCCGAAAACATTGTCATAAAGTGGGTGTGGGATCCTCGCAATGACCGGTTTTAGGACTTTTTACGAA
>JALSTM010000228.1 GCA_026983715.1 Desulfobacterales bacterium | reverse complement strand
ATAAAGTCACACCAAGTTACGGTGGCATTACCTTTAGCCGGCTCCAGATGACAACCCTGCAGTGGCCATGCCCAAGTCCGGAACACCCCGGTACCCCTATTCTTCATACCCAGGCGTTCACCAGAGGAAAGGGGCATTTCGAACCTCTAGTTTACAAGGGACCCCAGGAGATGCCAGACGAAGAATATCCATTTGTACTTACCACCGCACGAAGCCTCTTTCATTTCCATACAGGTACAATGACCCGCAAGGTTGCAGGTCTCAATATAATTCGCGGAGAAGAATTGGTGGAGATTCACCCCGATGACGCGGCTGAGTTAGGACTCAGTGATGGAGATGTGGTGCGAGTAATTTCAAGGCGCGGATCCGTTGAAGCAAAAGTTTTGATAAGTGACAAGGCGCCCAAGGGTGTTATAACCATGGACTTTCATTTTTCCGAAAGTCCCGTCAACGTTCTTACCAATCCTGCTCACGATCCGATAAGCCGAATACCCGAATATAAGGCATGTGCCGTAAGAATCGAAAAGAGGTAGCTATGTTTACCATAGTCGAAAAAGAAGAATTAGCTTCAAGCGTTCATCGTATGCGAGTTAAAGCCCCTCTGGTGGCTGCAAAAGCTCAACCTGGCCAGTTTATAATCTTAATCATTGACGAAAAGGGTGAACGAGTCCCCTTTACGTTGAGCGACTGGAACAAGGAAGATGGTAGCGTGGAGTTCGTATTTATCGAAGTGGGCAAAACCACTAGAGCTCTTGCGAAACTCCAAAAAGGAGACAGTCTTGCTCACCTGATAGGCCCTCTGGGCAGGCCATCCCATGTAGATCATTTCGGTCACGTGGTGTGCGTTGTTAGCGGATACGGAATCGCCGGGATGGTGCCCACCATAGAGGCGCTGAAGGAAAAAGGAAACAAGATTACCACTATCTTGCAGGTGCCAAACCAGGAAAACCTGTTCGGTGAAGAGAAATTAAGAGAAATCAGTGATGAATTGATCCTGGCGGCCGGGGGTGACGGAGGATTTACCAATCCAACAGCGCTTAAACCGTTGCGCCAACTTGTCAAGCGGCATCCTAGGGAATGTATTGATCGCGTTATTGCCATGGCATCCTTTTGCTTGATGAAGCTGTGCTGCGAAATCACCAGGCCAAAAGAAATACCGACATATGTTCATCTTGCTCCCCTTATGGTTGACGGAACAGGGATGTGCGGTGCTTGCAGGTGTGTAGTTGAAGGCAAAAATAGGTTTGCATGCGTGCATGGCCCCGAATTTAACGGGCACCTGGTGCAGGGCTGGGATGTTCTGATGGCACGTAGGTGCACATACGCTGACGAGATATTGGGACAACAAAGCTTTCAATGTAGCTCTTGTTCCCAATGGTAACATTGTTTTCTGAAATGGAAGTAAACTGGTTTTATAACGAGGCTGTTACAAGGGATGTAATTTCAAAACAAAACATGACAGGCGATCTAATAAGAGAGAAATAGGAGCTTTCAATGGCTGAGCCTGAAAAACCCAAAAAGAAACCAAAAAAGAAACTAGATCTAAATCGCGTCAAGATGCCAAAGCAAGAACCCGCCATCAGGCGCAGGAATTTCAATGAGGTGGCCCTCGGCTATACTCATGATATGGCCTTGAAAGAAGCAAACCGGTGCATTCAGTGCAAGAAAAGGCCGTGCCAGTCGGGATGTCCTGTTAATATCGACATTCCTGATTTCATAGAGGCGATAAAAGAGGACAACCTGCCAAAGGCACTTGAAGTGCTAAAACGAAAAACGAGTTTGCCGGGTATCTGCGGGCGCGTGTGTCCCCAGGAAACGCAGTGCGAACTTAAGTGTACTTTGAACCAAAAAGGTGCTCCCATCGCCATTGGTCGCTTGGAAAGGTATGTGGCGGACTGGGAAAGAGCCCAGGGAGAGGTTCAACTTCCCGAGATTGCTCCATCAACCGGTAAAAACGTTGCTGTGGTGGGTTCGGGTCCCGCCGGCTTGACCGTGGCTTCGGAGTTGGCAAAGTTGGGACACAAGGTAGATCTGTTTGAAGCCCTTCACATTGCCGGTGGGGTACTCGTGTACGGTATTCCCGAGTTTCGTTTGCCGAAAGACATAGTTCGGGGTGAAGTGGATTACGTGCAGAAACTGGGAGTTGAGCTTCACCTTGATACCGTAATCGGCATCAACATGACCCTCGACGAATTGCTCAACGGCAAATACGATGCGGTTTTCCTTGGCACCGGAGCAGGACTTCCAAGGTTTCTGGGAGTTCCGGGAGAAAATCTCAACATGATCTACTCTGCCAATGAATTTCTCACCCGTACTAATCTCATGAAAGCCTACCTCTACCCTGAATATGCAACTCCTCTCAAAATGGGGAGAAGGGTCGCTGTAATAGGGGGAGGAAATGTTGCAATGGATGCCGCTCGATGCGCGGTGAGATTGGGCGCGGAAGAGGTACACGTTATCTATAGAAGATCTAGGGAAGAAATGCCCGCAAGGGCGGAAGAAGTTGAAAACGCAGAAGAAGAAGAGATTCAGTTTCACTTCCTTACAACACCTATCGGTTTTCTGGCTGACGGGAGGAACAACGTTTGCGCCATGGAACTTCTAAAGATGCAGCTTGGCGAACCGGATGAGAGCGGCAGACGCAGACCAGTTCCTATTGAAGGAAGTGAATACGTTATGGATATAGACACTGTTGTTGTCTCCCTCGGAACGTCGCCTAACCCCCTGATCCCAAATACCACCCCGGATCTTGAAACTACCAGGTGGGGCACAGTGGTCGCCGATGAAAAAGGCAAAACGAGCAAAGCCAGGGTCTGGGCAGGCGGTGATATTGTTACTGGTGGAGCCACAGTAATAAGCGCAATGGGCGCAGGCAAAATAGCAGCGCAGGCAATGCACGAATACCTGACCAGTTAATAGGTACCTAAATCGATGCAACTTACTAAATGGTGCTGATATGAAAGAAAAAATTGAAAAATTGCTCAACACAGGTGAAGTAGATGCCATATTGGCTTTGAGAAACCTCAAGGGATATCCATTACCATGGGTATTTACCAAAGAAAATCTCCAGGATCTTGATGATCTTTACCTCGATAACGCTCGATACCCTCTTATAAAAATGTTTCTACATCTCTACCGCAAGGACCCATCTAAAAAGTGGGGAATAGTGGTTAGAGGTTGTGAGGAGCGGGCGCTTAACGAGCTGTACAAGTGGAACCAGGTTGAACCTGACAAGGTAAAAATTCTCGGATTTGCATGTTCTCAAGACCTGGCCGACCAGTGTGAATGCCCGGAACCTTTTCCGAGCGTGATTGACTACGGCGAGAAGGTGAACCCGGTTACAGAAAGTTACCGACTGAAAGAAATTGAAGAGATGCCACTTTCTGAGCGGCTGGATTACTGGCTGAAGAACTTCGACAGGTGTTTGAAATGTTTTGGTTGCAGGGATATATGCCCTGTTTGTTTTTGCAAGGAATGCACCCTAGAGGATCCGGACCTAATACCTGGAGGTACCTTACCCCCCGATCCTACGTTCCACCTTGTTCGAGCCGTACACATGGCGGGTCGATGCATAGACTGTGGGCTTTGTGAAGAAATATGCCCCGCCCAGATACCACTTAGAACTCTTTACAAAGAAGTGGGCAAGATTGTCGAAGACCTGTTTGATTACAAAACTGGTGTTCCTGACGGCAAATCACCTCTAAACCTCCTTGGTCAACCCATGGAAGTGGAAGGTGCCGAGTAGTATCTAAAGACAAGGGTAGGCCATAAAAATGTAAAGCCCGGGATTGTCTTTTTCCGGGTTTTTTATTCAAAGACACCTGCAGGACATTCGATTCAGATGATCACGTATCAACTTGTCATAAGACTGCTTGAGGATTCTAGGATCAGGATCGGAAAGCTTGGGGAATTTAACTTCCCAGCCGGGTTATACATTTATACAGGAAGCGCCAAGAATAACTTGCACGCTCGAGTGTCAAGGCATCTTTCCAGGACTAAGAAAATTAGGTGGCACATTGATTACTTGCTCGATTCACCTCATGCTGAAATCATCAACATCAAGACATCTTCCCTTGAGGAATGTAAATTAAACCAGCTTACAGAAGGTGAAATATTGATTGAGAATTTTGGTGCAACCGATTGTAAAAATGGCTGCAGGAGTCACCTTAAATACCTGGGAAATGAGAGTCACGGGGTTACTTACATGGTTAGCTGTTCTTGTACTACCTCGTAATTTCCAGGCCGTATGGCCTGAACCTGGTTTTTCCCGTTTCTTTTTGCCCTGTAAACAGCAATGTCGGCCTGTTTCAGGACATCTTCCCACCTGGATCTTTCACGCCGTACCAGATCGCTGCATGCAACACCGATACTGATTGTAACGATACCAAAGGGCCTGTTGTCCTCATGAACAATTCCGAGAGACTCAATTTTTCTCCGAACCCTTTCGGCCGCCCGGTATCCACCCTCCACTTTCTGATTGCTGAAAATTATCGCAATTTCTTCCCCGCCGTACCTGAACACCTCATCGGATATTCGCACCGTTTTCTTGATGGATTGTGCCACAAGCTTTAAAACTTTGTCCCCTTCCCTGTGGCCGTAAGTGTCGTTGAAAGACTTGAAATTATCTATATCAGCCATGGCAATGCAGTAAGGAGTCCCGTACCTTGAATAGGTGGCATGAACCTTTTCCATGTACTGATGAAAAGAGCGCCTGTTTCCGATTTCCATCAAGGAATCTGTTAAGCTCATCTTTGTCAAAAGTTCATTGGCACGTGACAACTGTTGATTCTTGTCAAAAAGTTCGTTCTCAAGTTCCAGGATCCTTCTACCTACCTTTATTTTTACCAGCAACTCCGCCTTGTTGATAGGTTTAAAAATAAAATCATCGGCACCAGCTTCCAGACCCTTAATCAAGTCATCCGTTCGGTTTTTAGCGGTTACCATTATGATGTAGACGTACTTGGAAAGGTCTGCTTCTCGTAGACGCTTGCAAAGTTCAATACCATCCAGTTCCGGCATGACCCAGTCAGAAATAACCAGCCTGACGTCTCCCTTTTTAATTACTTCCCAGGCCTCTCTGCCGTTAGATACTGAAAGTACCTCAAAGCCTTCGTTACCTAAGAAATGTGCCAGTATTTTCCTTGAAATGGGATCATCTTCTGCAATAAGTACCTGCACATCATTTCTCCAACGTAAATATCATCGCCGAAATACTTTTGATATATAACAAAAATATCACATGGTTTCGGAAGATGAAAAATTTTTTGAGTGAAAACCAAGTTTTTAATAGCTCAGACCCTTGAAACCACTTTTTTGCGGAGCACTTTCAGTGGTCTTGACGATAATCAATTCGTATGCGAAATAAAATATATGCGGTTACTGTTGTATGCAGGAAAAGGAGGAGTAGGTAAAACGAGCGTTGCAGCGGCCACGGGCCTTACCATAGCCCGGAGCGGCTTGAAGACTCTGGTTCTGTCCCTTGACCCCGCCCACAGCTTGAGTGATGCTTTTGACCTAGATAAATCTTTAATGGACAAGAACAGGGGACAACCTATCAAGGTTTACGATGAGCTTTGGATCCAGGAACTGGACATATACGAAGAGATTGAAAAAAACTGGGGAGAGGTACACAAATACATATCCGTTCTTTTGAACACCTCCGGGATAGAAGACATTCTGGCAGAAGAACTTGCAATTCTCCCGGGGATGGAAGAGATAAGCGCACTGCTCTACATAAACAGGTATGCCAGGCAGAAAAAATATGACGTTGTCATCCTGGACTGCGCCCCAACTGCCGAATCTATCAGGTTTGTGAGCCTTCCCAAGGCCTTGGAATGGTACATGAAAAAGGTTTTTTCTCTTGAACGCAGGATTGCACGAATGATGAGGCCTGTTGCCAGGAGAATGTCTGACATACCCTTGCCTGAAGATGAATACTTCGAGTCCATTGAAAGACTTTTTGACCGATTGCGGGGCGTAGACCAGATATTGAATGATCCCAAAATGACTACGGTTAGGCTTGTAACCAATGCAGAAAAGATGGTTTTGAGGGAAACGCAAAGGGCGTTCATGTTCTTTTCCCTTCACCAGCTTTCTATAGACGCTATCATATTGAACCGAATTTTTGAAGATGACCCTGAAAATCGATTCTTAAACAAGTGGCACAAGTCCCAGAAGGATTACATGGAACTTGTAAACTCATACTTCCACCCGATTCCGATTCTGACAGCTCCTTTTTATCAGACCGAAGTTTGCGGTATTGACAAGTTACTGGAACTCGGCGAACACATCTACCAAGGGAGGGATCCCTGCAAAATTTTTTATGAACATCGGCCATATGAATTTGCATGTGAGAATCACAAGCATATTATTAGACTACACCTCCCCTTTGTAGAAAAGGAAGACGTTGAACTGGCCAAGATAGGAGAAGAACTTATCATAAGAATTGGAAACTTTAAAAGAAACATTATCTTACCACGCACTCTGGTGGGATTGGAACCCAGGAGGGCAAAACTTGAAAAGGAGTATTTGACAGTAGAATTCGGAGGGAACCATGAGTAAAAGAACAGAAAACATGAATACACAGGAAGAAACAAACCAGGATGTGTATTGTCCGTTTTGCTTCCTGATGAAAACAGTCAAGGAAAGCAAGCTAAAACATAGCGAATTCTGTACTCATCTTTACAACGCTCAAATAGAGCTCTTACAGGCCTTTAAGTCGCTCATCGACGCAAAAATTTCCTCCCTTGAAAAAAAGAAAACAAAGACTCCAGGGAGAAAGAAGGCGACAAAGATCAAGGTTGAATAGACGGATGAATACGTTTAATGATCTGCTCGAAACCTAGAAAATTGAGGAAGATTAGAGAAATCCTGGGAGCTATTTCTTCTGCCAGCGAGGAAGAAATCAATTGGTGCGTAAAGTGCCTTTTCGGATCTACTGTCGATTTTCAGGACTCAACAATACCTATCACCCTAAGAAACAAGATTTTACACTCCAGCAACCTAAGGTTCCTCTGTCACCTGGATTTAAACAGACACTGTGCAGGCTGCTGCGATGATTTCACCACGGCTAAAGATGCTCTTGCGACAAAATACCACAGAAGAAGATGCATTTTTGAGTGCTTAGTACAAGAAAAAGACGATTTGCTCAATTACAAAAGCTATATAAAGGGAATTGAGGAAAACGATGAGAGCTGCCCCTTTGTTGCTTTTCTCGATAGCGACGGGAAATCGGTGGGATGTCTTCTTCATCCAAAGATCAAGAGCAATAACGGAGTGGATTTGCGTAACTATGGGAAACATGGAAAATTACTATGTGACGCTTACGTATGCTCATCTATCAAAACCCTCGAGAGCAAAGAGGCAGAGGATCGCCTATTTTTGCTTAACCTTATCGAACTATCCGGTAACTGGTACGCTTATTCGCGTCTGTTTTCTCCTTCAGTCTCCCGGCGTTATCACCGGGGCTTGATAGAAATCTTGCTTTCTAGCAAAAAAGATACCGAAGCGTAAAAAAACCAAACGCGCACTTAGACCAGTAAAAGGCTTTTTACATTTAATCTCGTTCGGAGAAAGCATTCCGGATCAGTTCAATTTCGTGCTCGCCTCGGGAATTAATAGTTATACCAACAACATCGAACCTGGCTGATCTGTCGAAAAGACAATACTTCTTTAGGTAGAACCTGGCAAGGGTAATAAGTTTTTTCTGCTTCTGGTAGGAAACTGATGAAATGGGACTTCCAAAATGTTTTGATCTTCTCGTACGTACCTCTATGAAGACAAGAGTTTTTCCGTCATAAGCTACTATGTCAATTTCACCCAGTTTACACCTGAAATTCCTCTCAACAATTTCGTATCCCAATTTCTTAAGGTAGGACACAGCAATGTCCTCCCCCCTGGCTCCCAGATTTGCACGGGGGGAAACTTTAGAGTCAACCATAACACGCCCCCGGGACCACAGAACTTCTACCCGACATATTCCTTAACGCCCTTGAAAGTCTTTCTGTGTATCGGGCAATATCCATGGATCCTGATTGCTTTTCTGTGTTCAAGAGTCGCATAGCCTTTATTTGATTTGAAGTTGTACTGAGGGAACATCTGATGATATTTTTCCATAATTGCATCCCTTTCAACCTTGGCTATGATCGATGCGGCACTTATGGAAACGCTGAGTTGATCCCCCTTCGGGATCGCTTCCTGTGGAATAAAGATAGCGGGAATTTCATGGTTCCCATCAACAAGAATATAATCCGGAACCCACAGCAGATTTTCTATCGCCCGCTTCATGGCTACGAAGGTTGCTTTGAGTATGTTTAGCTTATCAATCTCATCACTTGTGGCAATACCTACGCCAACTGACTTTGCTTCCTCCCTAATGATCGGGTAGAGAGTCGAGCGCTGCCGTGGAGTCAATTTCTTGGAATCGTCAATACCGGGAATTGAAATCCTGTCGGGAAGAATAACTGCAGCGGCAACCACGGGGCCTGCAAGTGGCCCTCTGCCTGCTTCGTCTACTCCCGCGATGCATCTGAACCCACGTTTTTTTGCCTTGTGCTCGAAGTACCACGGACTGTGCTTTTTGAGGAAGGGAAGTTCAAGTTGTTTAAACTTGGGCGTGGTTCCCATTACTAAGCCAATCGAAAGGTGTTTAGCGTTTTGGTGGGGGGCTCACCCCCACCATTGAAACCAAATTAGATCAGTGCTTTTTTATCTTCTTTCCTTGATTCGCGCGGCCTTACCTCTCAGATTTCTGAGGTAATAGAGCCGTGACCTTCTTACTCTTCCTCTTGTTACCACTTCAATCTTTTCTATCATGGGAGAATGGAGGGGGAATATCCTTTCTACCCCTATCCCGTAGGAAACCTTTCTCACAGTAAAAGTGGCAGTTAGCTGGTTTCTATTATGCCTGCGTATCACGACTCCCTGAAACACCTGAATCCTCTCTTTTTCACCCTCACGAATCCTAACGTGCACCTTTACCGTATCACCAGCACGAAAGTCAGGAATATCCGTTCTCATATTTTCTTTTTCGAGCATTGAAATAACTTTGTTCTTCACACCCATTTATTCCTCCTGATTTCATAAAATCAATCTATCTTCCGAATAATCTATCCAGTATTATTGCAACAGCACTTCTAACAGCAAGGTGATTATATTCCCCGATTCCGCGTATTGGTTCAAGCAAAAAATCTCCTTGCTCAAAAATTTCTTCAGCCAAACCCCACCCCGTACCAAATACCAGTAACAAGTCGGCACCTTTTTTGTACTTCTCTTTCAGTCTTGCAAAAGATATTGCGTTTTTGCCCATTTTCGCACTAGTAAAAATTACAAGCGGCTTCCTCCTCTCTTCTACGGTAAGATCAACGATCAGGTCTTCCAAAGAACTGGCAACATCAACCAATTCCAATGCCGCCTTCCTTTCAGGATTATACTCACCGCCTACCCCTGAGATCCAGTGATCCAGTATCCTTTTCAATAGCCTTTGTTGTGATTTGGCGGGAGTTATAACGTAGAATTTCTCCACACCATATGTTTTAGCAGCTCTTGCGATATCGTGAACATCTAGATTCGTTAACGCTGTAATTACTACTTCTCGGTTCCTATTGTAAACAGGGTAATGGAGCAGTGCCAAGTAAACTTTCCCACCAGCCTTCTCTGACCTCTTGACGGCATTTTCTTCAACCATTCAGTAGCTTCAGCCTATTCGTTTCTTTTCTCGCTTCAGTTCTTCAAGAATTCTTTTATCTTCCTCACTCAGTTCCGAATAATCCAGCAAGTCAGGTCTTCTTTCAAGCGTTCGCCTTAACGATTCCCTGCGACGCCATTTTCTTATTTCTTCGTGGTTCCCGGAAAGCAGAACATCCGGCACTTTAAATCCCCTGAAGTTGCGAGGCCTTGTATATTGCGGATACTCCAACAAGCTATCAGAAAACGATTCCTCCACGCAAGAATCTTCATCTCCAAGCACACCCGGGATAAGCCGTGCAATTACATCAATTACAACAAGTGCTGCAAACTCGCCACCACTCAACACGTAATCTCCAATTGAAATCTCACCGTCAACCCAGTGCGCTCTTATTCTATCGTCTACCCCTTCATACCTACCGCAAACCAGCGCTATACTATCCAGAGAAGCCATCTGCCTTGCCATTGACTGGTTGAACAATTTTCCCTGCGGTGTCAGGAGATAAACCTTGATCCCTGGCCTTTCTTTCCTAACCGCTTCAATAGCTGCGGCAAGCGGCTCTGGCTTCATGAGCATGCCGCTACCACCACCGAAAGGTCTGTCGTCCACTTGCCGATGTTTATCAAAGGCATAGTCTCTTATGTTTCTTACCTTAATATTTAAAAGGCCCTTTTGAAGGGCCTTTCCCAAAATACTGTGTTCTAAAGGCGAAGAAAACATTTCCGGAAAGAGAGTTAAAATTTCAATCACCATAGAAATTCTATTCCACCAAGCCCTCCGGAAGATCTACCACCATGGTATTTTCACCAAGGTTTACTTCTTTTATCACGTCTTCAATAGCAGGTATCAGTATCTCCTGGTTTCCACCTTTCACAACATAGACGTCGTTACTACCAGTACTCAAGATCTCCGCCAGCCTGCCAATAATCTTGCCATTTACGTCGATTACCCGCAAACCGATTAGCTGGTAATGATAGTACTCACCTTCTTCAAGCACGGGTAGTTGAGTCGCCGGAAGATAAATCCTCCTACCCCTCAAAAATTCGGCCTGGTCACGGTTAAATATACCTTTAAAACTAACTATCAGAAACCTGGGTTGCTTTTGAACCTTTTCAATAACAAGGGGACGCCAGCCCTTCCCAGGGTCACGGTAATATACCGTTCTCCCCTGCTCCAGTGTTTCAAGAGTCTCACCAAAGGGGGCAATTTTTACCTTCCCCTTGATACCATGAACCTTCAGAACCTTCCCCAAGGGAACCAGTTCTTGTGAGTTCATCTGGCTATTCAATGATTTCCAGGACCGCTCGCTTCCTTATTTTTGTCGAAGCTGCACTTAGTATCGTTCTCATGGCGCGAGCCGTTCTACCCTGTTTTCCAATGACCTTTCCGAGGTCTTCCTTGGCAACCCTCAACTCGATAACAGAAGTTTGTTCACCTTCTACCTCAGAGACTTCTACTTGCTCCGGATTGTCTACCAGCGCTTTTGCGATGTATTCAATCAATTCCTTTAACATGTTCACCCCCACTCTCCATTAGAACTGGTTTAAGAGTTACTGAGCGCGGTGCTCCTAGAATAAGGGTATTTGTTTTTCTTCAGAAGACTTCTAACCGTATCAGTAGGTTCCGCTCCCTTCAGTAGCCAATCACGCAGCCGCTCAGTCTCCACACGAACTTCTGCCGGGTCAGTAAGAGGATTATAATACCCTAATATTTCCAAGAATTTACCATCTCGAGGTGCTCTAGAATCAGCAACAACAATACGATAGAATGGTCGTTTTTTAGCTCCTCTCCTAGCCAATCGAATTCGAACAGGCATATCTGCTTTATCCCCCTTTATTCTTTACCGATTTCTATTTTAGTTTTTCACATCCACGGTAACATGGACTTGGTTTTACGAATACGCTTTTTCTTGCCCTTCTTGCCTCCACCAGTAAGCTGGCGCATCATTTTTTTAGCTTGCACGTAGTTCTTCAATAACCTGTTTACATCCTGAATACTTGTACCACTTCCCCTTGCAATTCGCCTTCTACGGCTTGCATTAATTATGGAATGGTTTCTTCTCTCCTCAGGGGTCATAGAATTAATAATGGCTTCAACTCGTACCAGCTCCCTTTCATCCACCTTGAAGTTTTTCATCTGTTTCATGTTTGCCATCCCGGGAAGCATTGAAAGTATCTGCTCAAGAGACCCCAACTTTCTGACTTGTCGCAGCTGATCACGAAAATCCTCCAAGGTGAACGAATCATCACGTATCTTTTTGGCAAGGTCCAGGGCGTGCTTCTCATCGAATGACTCCTGGGCCTTTTCGATCAACGTGAGTACATCACCCATCCCAAGGATTCGGGAGCTCATCCGGTCGGGGTAAAAGACCTCCAGGGCATCCAGTTTCTCACCGGTTCCTATGAACTTTATTGGTTTGCCGGTTACTTCCCTGATAGATAAAGCTGCCCCACCTCGCGCATCACCGTCCATTTTGGTGAGAACTACACCGGTTATCCCGAGCTCACTATCAAACTCAGAAGCAACGTTCACCGCATCCTGCCCTGTCATGGCATCAGCGACGAACAAAATTTCATTAGGTTCCAGGATTTCTTTTAGCCGCTGAAGCTCTTCCATCAACTCGGTATCAATATGAAGTCGGCCGGCGGTGTCAACGATCAATATATTGTTGCCATTTTGCCTGGCAAAACCGAGGGCATCAGAGCAGATCTTCTCCGGCTTCTTTTCATCAAGATCTGCATAGACCGATACATCAATTTGATTACCGAGCGTGATAAGCTGGTCGATAGCGGCGGGCCTGTAAACATCAGCAGCGACCATGCAGGGCCTGTGATTGCGCTTCTTAAGGTGCGCCGCAAGCTTCGCAGCGGTGGTAGTCTTTCCGGACCCCTGTAATCCCACAAGCATCAAGCATATGGGTGGACGCCCCATGAGGTCAAGAGGAACCGCCTCTTCACCAAGCAGCCTGGTTAACTCCTCGTTTACAATTTTTATAACTTGCTGGCCTGGGGTGAGGCTCGAGAGAACCTCCTGCCCTATCGCCCTTTCCCTTATGGCAGCAACAAAATTCTTAGCAACTTTATAATGAACATCAGCTTCCAGGAGCGCAAGACGAACTTCTCTAAGAGCTTCCTGAATATTCTTTTCAGTAAGCTTGCCTTGCCCCCTCAGGGTTTTAAAAACTCTGTTTAACTTTTCCGTTAGATTTTCAAACATGTTCCTCGGAAAACCGAAAACTCCAAAAAATTCCTCAATTGCTCTAAAAATTCCTCTTCACATGGAAAAGGCATGTGATTCTAAAGGCAAATCACGTATATGTCAAGAACTTACTTTTTACGTGCTATTATACAATAATATTGGCGGATATTTAATGAAAATACCTCACCAATAGCCAAATTATTGTGAACTCCGTGAGATAAATTAAAGGAAATTCACCGGAAAATCAAGAAAATTAAGGCGTTAAATGGACATAGGTAAAAAACCTTGACTATTTACCTTCAGACACTCTGGAACCAACTTATAGGAGGATACGGTTACTGGGCGGTGGTATGGGCAGTTCTGGTCGGCAGTGTTGAAGAAACACGGTGACACGAGCTTCATCTCAGCACTGCCCGGGAAGTTGGCAAACCCATCATGCGTCTTTCGTTTTTTCTTCCAGTTCCGGTTTTTTTTCACCCTTGTTTTCTATCTCAGATACTTCCTGGGTTGCCTTCTTAAAATTTCGTATACCTTTTCCAAGTCCGGCACCAATTTCGGGAAGCTTACCTGCTCCAAAAATAATAAGCACGATCACCAAAATAATTAAGAGTTCCGGAATCCCGATTCCACCAATCATAATATCACCCCTCTCAAAGCACCACTATTACCCGCTTTCCGCCAAGGCATGCAACTCGTGTTTTCACACTTCCTTGAACTCGTTTAACAGTTTTAGAAATTCTTTTGATTTCCTGTATTCATCGAGACTTTTTTGATGCTCCAACCAAGTTTCCCACACCCTCATCCATTCATCGTTGTACCAGTAAAAATCCAGTTCCGGCTTACCTGACAACCTGTTTTTGTATTCTATGTATTCTTCCCGGCAATTATCACAAAAGGGATAAGGGGTAGCAACATCCGATCCACCTTCCGACATGTTAACCTGGCTGCCACACTTGGCACACTTGAGGTTACAACGTGTACACTGAAACACCGCTCTTAATAACCGAATTTTCCTTTGACGGAGAGCCTCGTCCTTCTGTGCCTTTACGTCTTTACTTTTTTTCTCAAACTCAATGATGTTTCCCATCAACGCCTCCGCTGATCTTTAAGAGCGAAGCTTTTTCTTGTTCCATATCACCAAAAGATAGCATAGTCAAGAAATGTAAAGTTTTCCAGGGCAATCGCGCGAACGATTCTTTAAATGTTGACATTCTTTGCTATTTATCTTAAAAATCTCACAATCACGTCAACACGATATGCGTTTCCTGAAGTCAGGCAACAGGTTACAAGCAGGATATCTGGTTGAGTATGAAGTTAAGATGATAATGGCGTGGTAATGGAAGTGGATTCTGGATGATGAACCGAACAGTTAACCTTACACATTTCCCGTCAGTATCTTGTATTGGCCTGCACATTTCTAGATATCAATTCTCCAGGAGGTTACAAAATGGGTAAAAAAATGTTCTCTGAAAGCGCCTTAGAGCGTATGGAAAAGGAATACAAGGAATGGCTTGAAGTGTACAAGAAAGCCCTTCAAAGAGTTCCGGAGAGGCTGGAACGGTTTTCCACGGTTTCTGACATGGAAGTAAAGGCACTCTACACCCCACTCGATATAAAAGACAAGGATTTTTTTGAAGATATTGGCTTTCCCGGCTTGTACCCCTTCACCCGGGGAGTCCAACCGAGTATGTACAGGGCAAGGCTTTGGACAATGAGGATGTTTGCCGGCCTTGGCACAGCCGAAGACACCAACAAGCGATTCCATTACCTTGTTAATCACGGTGAGACCGGGCTGAGTACAGCTTTTGATTTTCCGACACTGATGGGTTACGATACAGATTCCCCACTGGCCAAAGGTGAATGCGGGAAATGCGGTGTAGCCATAGACACAATAGAAGACATGGAAATTCTTTTTAAGGGGCTGAACCTTGAAGAATTAACGACGTCCATGACCATAAACCCACCTGCCTCCGTGATATGGGCAATGTACATCGCAAACGCCGAAAACCAGGGTTTTGACAGGAAAAAACTGGGAGGAACCATCCAAAATGACTGTCTTAAAGAATTCATCGCTCAAAAAACCCTCATGCTGCCCCCGGAACCATCCCTGAGGCTGGTTGTAGATACTGTAGAATTCGGAACTTACGAGGTACCCCGGTGGAACACCATAAGCATCAGCGGCTACCACATCAGGGAAGCAGGGGCAACGGCCGTACAGGAACTCGCCTTCACAATCTACGATGGCATTACCTACGTGGAAGAATGCATCAAACGGGGACTGGATGTGGATGCCTTCGCAGGACGACTCTCCTTTTTCTGGAATTCTCACATAGATTTCTTTGAAGAAATTGCAAAAATGCGGGCATCTAGGAGAATGTGGGCAAGGATCATGAAAGAGCGCTTCAAGGCGAAGAAGCCTCGATCAATGCTGATGCGTTTCCACACCCAGACAGCAGGCTGTTCTCTGACTGCCCAAGAGCCATACAACAACATAATCAGAACTACCACGGAAGCACTTGCTGCAGTCCTCGGAGGAACCCAGTCGCTGCATACAAACTCACTGGATGAAGTTTACATGATCCCAAGTGAAGAAGCAGTTACTATTGCTCTCAGAACTCAACAGATCCTGGCCGATGAAGTAGGTGTTGCTAACATTATAGATCCTCTGGCCGGTTCATACTTCGTGGAAGCACTTACTGATAAGATGGAAGAAGAAGCCATGGCCTATATTCGAAAACTCGATGAGCTCGGTGGTATGGTTGAAGCCATAGAAAAAGACTTTCCACAGATGGAAATTGCTGACTCAGCGTATAAGTTCCAACAACAGGTCGAAAAGGGAGAAAAAATTATAATCGGAATCAACAAGTTCCCTTCCCCTAAGCCTGACCTTGAAATACTTAAAATAGATCCCGAAGTAGAGAGACGACAAATTGAAAGAACCCGAAAATTTAAAGAAAAAAGAGACAAGGTAAAGCTGCAAAAATGCATGGATGAACTGAGACGCCGCTGTGAAGGACCTCCGTGCTGGGAGAACAATGTCATGCCGGCATTGATTGATGCCGTTCGTGCCGGAGCAACAGAACAGGAGATATGTGATCTCTACAGGGATGTTTTCGGAATTTATACAGATCCAGGCACGTTTTAATTAATGGTCAAACTAGAAAGAGGAGAAGAGGAGATTATAATATGGGTTCTGACAGGAAATTGAGAGTTTTAATTGCCAAACCTGGACTAGACGGACACGATCGTGGGGCAAGAGTAATCGCTAGGGCCTTTAGAGATGCAGGTTTTGAAGTAATATACACAGGATGTCACCAGACTCCCGAACAAATAGTTAGCACGGCGCTACAGGAAGATGTTGACCTCATAGGACTTAGCATTCTTTCAGGCGCACACATGTATTCATTCCCCAGGATAATGGAACTCTTGAAAGAAAATAACGCTGAAGACATCACGGTAATAGGCGGTGGCATCTTCCCTACGGAAGATATACCAAAATTAAAGGAGATTGGGATCAAGGAAATTTTTGAGCCGGGAACGCTACTTGAAGATATCATAGAATGGGTTAAAACTAACGTTAAGCCACGTGGCGCACAGACATCCTGATAATCTGAAGCCAACTGTAAAAATCGCCAGTGTTTTCTCTTAATACGCAGTCGGTTGAAAGAAAGGCTTATTTCTATGGACATAGTACAAAAAATTCTAGATGGGGATATAAGGGCAGTTGCCAGGTTGATGAGAGACATAGATGACGAAATACCTTCTGCAAAAGAGGTTTTGAAAGAGCTATACCCTCACACGGGTAAGGCTTACGTTATCGGGTTTACCGGTTCACCGGGGGTGGGTAAAAGCACCCTGGTTGATCGATTGGTTGACAAATTAAGGGCCGAGGGGAAAACGGTAGGCATCCTGGCAATTGATCCCACAAGTCCTTTCACGGGAGGAGCCATTCTAGGAGACAGAATTAGAATGCAACGACATTTTCTTGATCCGGGAGTTTTCATAAGGAGCCTGGCCACACGGGGCCATTTTGGGGGGCTCACAAGGTCTACCCACGACATGATTGATGTTCTTGACGCCATGGGCAAAGACGTAATCATTGTTGAAACTGTGGGAGTCGGACAGGATGAGATTGAAATAGCTCACACTGCTCACACTACAGTACTTGTAACCGTACCCGGCATGGGTGACGAGGTACAAGCCATTAAGGCCGGCATCATGGAGATCGGAGACATATTTGTTGTTAACAAGTCAGACCGGGAAGGGTCCAGGAAAACTGTGAGAGAACTTAGAAACCTGGTCGAACTTGGACTTCGGCGCCACAAAACAGAAGGTCCCCCCTGGGAACCGCCCATAATCCAAACAGTGGCAAGTAAAAACAAGGGAATAGATGAACTCTATGAGGCCATCATTAAGCATCAGAAATACCTGTTTGACAATAAGGCAACTAAATTGGAACAGGTACTCTATGATAGAGCAAAGCTTCATTTTATCGGTATTCTAAGGGACCAGCTCTTCAACACGGTGATAGAAAGAGCCAGGGAGCGAGGGGAAGACCTAGATCTTTTGGTCTCCAAAATAGTTCACAGGGATGTTGACCCCTATAGCCTTGCAAATGAATTGGTGGAAAGGGAACTAGTGAATAGTAAAAGTAAAGAGAAATGATAAAAAGAAGCAGTTATAAAATATTTGAATTCATTTTACGAATTTAACTCCTGGCCTCTCACAAAGATGAGAGGCTTTTTATTTATCGGCAAATGGAGAAGAAAAATCAAAAGAATCATCTTGATTGGCACCAAAAGCTAGTTGATTTTCCGACAGAAGCCGGTGTTTACATTTTTAGGGACCACGCTGGAAACGTTCTCTACGTGGGGAAGGCCAAAAATTTGCGGAAACGAGTCGCAAGTTACGCCGGACGTAAATTCAATGATACAAAAACGGAAAAAATGCTGGAGCGCGTTTGCGACGTCGATTTTATCGTAACTGGCAGTGAAAAAGAAGCGCTACTTCTTGAAGCAAACCTAATTAAGAAGCACCGTCCGAAGTACAACGTAATTCTCAGAGATGACAAGAATTATCCCTGCATACGAATCGATACCTCGGATACTTTTCCCAGACTGGAAATAGTAAGAAAGATCAAAAACGATGGAGCAGTCTACTTCGGCCCATATCCTTCCGTGAAGGCTGTAAGACATACGCTTCGCACGGTAAAGCGCATGTTCCCCATGAGGCAGTGCAAGAGTAAAAGACTTCAAAAAAGGAGTCGCCCTTGCCTCAATTTTCAGATTGGCCGATGCTTGGGACCTTGCGCCGAAATGGTCTCAGAAAGGGAATACAACAAGGTCGTCCAAGAAGTTATTTTGTTTCTTCAGGGAAAAACAGACTTGCTGCAAAAGAACATTGAAAGAAAAATGAAAGAAGCTGCAGAAAACCTAGACTTTGAAAAAGCGGCCATTTACAGAGACCGATTGCTAGATATACAGAAAACATTGCAAGCACAAAGGATAGTTTCACCACGATTTATCGACAGGGATATAATTTGTGTATACGGTGAAGATAACGATTGGCTGGTCGAAATTCTATTCATAAGGCAAGGGGCATTGCTGGACTCAAGAGATTATTTCTTTCGCAAGGCCTTGTTCTCCCAGGTAGAGATAATAGAAACCTTCATCTCCCAGTTTTACCAAAATGACAAGTACATCCCCGCTGAGATACTGGTTTCCACACTACCTGACACCGCAAAATACCTATCTGAATGGTTATCGGAGAAAAAAGGTAGTAAGGTGATCGTGAAAAAGCCGATGAGAGGTGAAGGTAGAAAGCTCCTTGATCTTGCCCTTGAAAATGCAAAAAAACACTTCCAGGTTAGAGTCTCCGAGAAGAAGAACTATGAAGGGGTAAAAAAACAACTCCAGAAGGTTCTGCGACTGCCTACCCAGCCGTCTTACGTAGCTTGCGTTGACATATCCCACTTTCACGGACAATACACGGTAGGATCATTGGTGGTGTTCCAGGACGGATATCCGTTGAAAGAAAAATACCGCCGCTTTCAGATGAAATCGGACAAACTCTCCGACGATCCCGCTATGATTGCCGAACTATTGGAAAGGTATCTCAAAGACGATAAAGAAGATGCGAGGATGCTCGATCTACTGGTGATAGACGGTGGAAAAACACAGCTCAACACGGCGGTCAAAGTAATAAAAAAACTCGGTATCAGGGATCTACCAGTTATAAGCATTGCAAAGGGATCAGACCAGTGGAACCTAAAACACACGGTAAAATCCCTTGACCGCATCTATTTGCCAAATCGAAAAAACCCGCTGTCCCTAGCGGCAACGTCGGGGCTGTTGCTCTTCTTGCAGCAAATGCGAGACGAAGCTCACAGGTTCGCCATAACTTATCATAAAAAACGATATAGAAAGGACTTGACATCATCAATCCTAGAAGACATTCCCGGCATAGGCGAAAAGAGACGAAACGAATTGCTGAAACACTTCGGAAGCATATTAAATATCGCTAATGCTTCCGTTGAAGAACTCTCGCGGGTCAAGAACATTCCGAGAAATGTGGCGGAAAATATTCACGAATACTTTCAGAATTTCAGGTTCGAGGAAGATTAACGGACACGTTTTAGAAGGGAACGGCATCTTTTTCTCAGTTCTACGTCGGAGATTTTCTTCAGGACTTCCCTGTCTTCGTCGTTTAGCTTCCTCAGCGGAACTTTTCTCTTCGATTTTTGAATTTTTCTTTTCGGCTTTCCTCCCTTTGGTTTTTCAACCAGCGGCACCTCTTTCTTAATCTCGCCAATGCGGAAACGCACTCCTTTAATCGGTTTTTGCGGGTTAACCTTTCTCAACTTTTCTAAAATTTCCTCCTTGTTCAGTTCCAGGTGGTGTTTCCACACGGGGTCTGTTACTACAACGTGTAGAATTCCCTTTACAAGGCGCCTTGGCTGGCTGTACTTAGCTGTTTCCTTCCCGACAAGATCCTCCCAAGTCCCGTACAAGGTTTTTGGGAAAAGTTGCCTTTCTTCAAGGACATCTTTTATTACGTCACCGATTAAAAAAAAATCTTCACTCATTGCGTAAACCCGTACAGCTTGCGAAATTTTTTTGACTCCATCCCTTGATTTTTGGCATTACGTATTTAAGTTTGGTTTAAAGAAAAAAATGTTTACTTTTTTAAATTTCTATGGTAATTATTAAAAGATTAACCTACCGGACAGCATCTGCAAAGGCAAATGATTATACTCCAAAGGTCGCAAAAATGTCCCAGGCGTTCATCATGATCGATATCCCGGCAAGTTATGATGTTAACATTACCGCTTTGTGCAATCAATACTAAAGGAGGGAAGAGCCTATGGAACCTTGCCTTAAGCCTGAAGCCACTGAAGCAAAGGAACCAAAAACGGACAAACCTACACCGAACCCCGTTATGGTAAAGGAGGGGAAGGGTTGGCGAAACTTTGTCTGCCCTCATTACGACGATTGTCTCAACCTTGCGGCAAAAAGCATGTGGCCAGGTTTTACCTGTAAGTTCTGCGAATTCAACGTGAAAACTGACCAGGAACCTTAAAATCAAAAGGGAGGGTCATGAACCCTCCCTTTTGATTTATAGATACAACCGATATCTTACTAGCCTGATTGCTACTCTTCCTTTTTCTGCTCTTCTTCTGAGTCAGAAGAAGTCGTTTCCACCTCTTTTTCTTCCCCGACTTCACCGGATTCTGCCGCAACTTGTGCTTCTTTAACCTCAGGTTCCGCAACTTCTTCTTCAACTTTTTGCTCCGCCTCCCCGGTTTCCTCTTCTTCCACGTGAGCCTTTTGTTCCTCCACCGGGGCCGCCTCAGCCTTAACCTTTTCTTTTTTCTTCTTTTTCCTGCGGCGCTTTTTTTCAACACCCGTAAAATCGACAAGCTCTATCATGCTCATCGGAGCACCGTCGCCCCTTCGATAACCGATTTTTATCACCCTGGAGTACCCGCCATTTACATCCTGGTACCTAGGGGCAAGATCGGCAAAAAGCTTGTGTACCACGTTTTTGTCCCTAATGACCTTTAGCGCCTGTCGCCTAGCCGCCAAGTCTCCCCTTTTTCCAAGGGTTATCATCCAGTCCACCCAGCGGCGTATCTCCTTTGCCTTGGCATCCGTGGTCATTACCCTTTCGTGCAGAAGTACAGATGTAACCAAGTTCCTGAACATTGCCAGCCTATGGCTGCTGGTTCTGCTTAGTTTTCTACCTGCTTTGCGGTGTCTCATTTACTCTTTTTCCTTTCTAGCTTCAAGTTCCTCTCGTGACGGGAAGTTCTCAAGTTTCATACCAAGCGAAAGACCCATTTCAGCTAGTATTTCTTTTATTTCATTAAGAGACTTACGACCAAAGTTCTTTGTCTTCAGCATCTCTGCCTCGGTCTTTTGCACCAGTTCACCGATGTAACGGATATCTGCATTCTTGAGGCAGTTTGAGGATCGTACGGAGAGTTCGAGTTCGTCCACACTCCGGAAAAGATTCTCGTTGAGTTCCGGCTCCTTCTTCTCTTCCTTCTCCTCCTCCTCAATTTCAGGCTCTTCATCAAAGTTAATGAACACGTTAAGCTGTTCCTTCAATATCTTCGCCGCATAGGCAAGTGCATCCTCGGGAAGCACAGATCCGTCGGTCCAGATTTCCATGGTCAACTTATCGTAATCCGTCACTTGCCCAACCCTTGCCTGGGTTACCACGTAGCTCACCTTCTTGATAGGGGAAAATATGGCATCTATGGGGATGGTGCCGACAGGCATATCTTTTTCCACGTTCCTCTCAGCAGGCACGTATCCCTTGCCCATTTTCACGTTCATTTCCATCAAAAGTTTTCCGTCAGGAGCCAGGGTGGCGATATGATGTTCCGGATTAATCACTTCCACGTACGTATCTGCGATTATATCACCCGCCGTTACTTCGCCTTCCCCTTCCTTCTCTATTTTCAGAACAGCAGACCTTTCACCGTCCATCAGTTTGAGTCTTACTTCTTTGAGGTTGAGGATGATATCAGTCACATCCTCAACCACCCCAGGTATGGTGGAAAATTCATGTAACACGCCATCGATTTTCACGCTACAGATGGCTGCTCCCTGCAACGATGAAAGGAGGATACGACGAAGCGCGTTTCCAAGTGTGAGTCCGAAACCTCTTTCCAACGGTTCACAAACAAACTTTCCGTAAAATCTGGTAGATTTTTCGGAATCAATTTGCAACTTTTTAGGTTTTATTAATTCTCGCCAGTTCCTATGCATAGGTCTTCTTTACCTTCCGGTTATTTATTATTTGGAGTACAACTCGACAATCAGTTGCTCCTTAATTGGCATTGTAATGTCTTCCCTTGTTGGATAGGTTTTCACCGTACCGCGAAAGTTTTCCTTATCCAACTCCAGCCAGCCAGGCACCCCTCTTCTCGGCAAAGCTTCCAAGGCTTCCACAATGGGAGGAACCTGGCGGCTTTTTTCCTTTACTTCAATAACATCTCCAACCTTGACAAG
Organism: Desulfobacterales bacterium; assembly: GCA_026983715.1. Classification (GTDB taxonomy): domain Bacteria; phylum Desulfobacterota; class Syntrophobacteria; order B119-G9; family B119-G9; genus B119-G9. The sequence continues at coordinate 14,194 of JALSTM010000228.1, read as the reverse complement.
GTAGGATGGAATATTAACCTTCTTTCCGTTAACCAAGAAATGATTGTGACGCACCAATTGCCTTGCCTGCGCAAGAGAGTTGGCAAAACCAAGGCGAAACACCACGACATCAAGCCTTCTTTCAAGCAAAATCAAAAGGTTGGTACCCGTGATTCCCTTCTGCCTCTCAGCGCGCTTGAAATAGTTCTTAAACTGTCGCTCAAGGAGGCCATACATCCTTTTTACTTTTTGTTTTTCCCTGAGCTGAATTCCGTAATCTGAATACTTGGTCCTGGCCTGACCGTGCTGACCAGGAGCGTAGCTGCGCCTCTCGTATGAACATTTATCCGAGTAACAGCGATCACCTTTCAAGTACAACTTTGTGTTTTCTCGCCGGCACAATCGGCAAACTGCTCCTGTATACCGAGCCAAATCCAACCTCCTTGTTTAAAATATCAGAATTTCTAATCTTTTGTCCCAAATTTTCTCAAATTACACACGTCTTCGTTTCGGAGGACGGCACCCATTGTGGGGTATCGGGGTAACGTCCTTAATGAGCGTAACCTCGAAGCCTGCCGCCTGAAGGGCTCTAAGGGCAGCTTCTCGCCCGGACCCAGGTCCCTTGACGTAGACTTCAATCGTTCTCATCCCGTGCTCCATGGCCTTTTTTGCGGCATCCTCAGCCGCTACCTGAGCTGCAAACGGTGTACTTTTCCTTGAGCCCTTGAACCCTTTGCTTCCTGCGCTTGACCATGCGATCACATTTCCGCTCTTGTCAGTAATGGTAATAATAGTATTGTTAAACGTAGACTGAATATGAGCTATACCACTGGGTATATTCTTTTTTTCCTTACGTTTCCTTCCACCCTTTGCCGCTGCCATTTTACCTCCAGCCAAAACTTATAATTTTAACCTTTCTTCCTTTTACCAACAACAGAACGCCGAGGCCCCTTGCGAGTGCGCGCGTTTGCATGAGTACTTTGCCCTCTAACGGGCAAACCTCGCCTGTGCCTCAGTCCCCGGTAACAACCCAGGTCCATCAACCGCTTTATGTTCATGGAAACTTCGCTTCTCAGGTCTCCCTCAACCTTATATTCTCTATCTATTATCTGCCTTATCTTGTTTATCTCTTCTTCAGACAGATCATCAGACTTTTTATTCCAGTCTATTTGGGCCTTGGTTAGTATCTTTTGAGACGTAGAACGGCCTATACCGTAAATGTATGTAAGCGCTATTTCTATGCGCTTATTCCTAGGTAAATCTACTCCAGCTATTCTTGCCAATGATCACTCCTCCTTGAAAATAGAGATTATCCCTGTCTCTGTTTGTGTCTGGGATTTTCACAAATAACTCGCAAAACCCCATGACGCTTAATTATCTTACACTTTCTACATATTCGCTTAACAGAAGCTCGTACTTTCATCAAATTCTCCCTTGTCTAAAACCGGAGTCTACAATTATCAAATATAAACCAACCCTTTGCACAACGAATTAACATCAGTCGTTTCAGTATTCTAAGGTTATTTCTTAGAACGGTATATGATTCGACCTCTACTGAGGTCGTAAGTAGACAACTCCAGCGTTACCCGGTCACCGGGTAAAATCTTGATAAAATGCATCCTCATCTTTCCGGATATGTGAGCCAGCACTTTATGACCGTTATCGAGCTCCACCCTGAACATTGCATTAGGCAAGGTTTCGATGACCGTTCCTTCAACCTCAATGGGCTCCTCTTTAGCCATCTTTAATTACTCCATTTATTCAAGTTCTGTCAAAATTTCGGGACCATCTTCAGTAATGGCAATAGTATGCTCAAAATGAGCAGATAATTTACCGTCCTTCGTCACCGCTGTCCAGTTATCTGCCAGTATTTCTACCTCGTGGACTCCCTGGTTTATCATGGGTTCTATAGCTAAAACCATCCCGGGTTTTAGTCTCACACCGTGCCCCTTTTTACCAAAATTAGGTATCTGAGGGCTTTCATGCAAGCTTCTACCAATCCCATGCCCCACGAATTCTCGCACCACTGAAAATCCGTGAGACTCAACGTAACTCTGGATAGCGTGGGATATATCAAATAGCCTGTGCCTTGGATCGGCCTTGGCTATCCCACGGTACAGCGCCTCTCTCGTTACCTCGATAAGCGCCATGGCTTCCTCGGAAACCTTTCCCACTGGAAGCGTAACGGCAGCATCACCGTAATAGCCGTCCTTTACCACACCAAAATCAAGGCTAATAATGTCGCCTTCGTTTAATACCCTTGTTTTCGAAGGTAATCCGTGCACTACTTCAGCGTTTACCGACGTACATAGGGAATACGGGTATCCTCTGTACCCCTTAAACGCAGGCTTAGCCTTCTGCTTCTTGGCCAATTTTTCACTGAGCTTGTCAAGCTCAAACGTAGTTACGCCTGGTTTTACCTTTTCACTTACCTCAGCGAGAATCCTGGCAACGATCTGGCACGCTACCCTGATTTTCTCTATTTCTTCGGGCCTTTTAAGAATAATCAATTTAATTTCTTTTCAGGGGGCAACACCGAGTGCCCCCGTGTCCATTTTTCAAGTATTATCCAAGTACTTTAGTAATTCTTTCAAAAATCGTCTTGATTTCGCCAACTCCGTCAATACGCCTCAGTTTACCTTGTTTATCATAATATTCGATAAGAGGAAACGTCTGTTCCTGGTAAACTTTTAACCTTGCCTTCACCGTTTCTTCGTTATCGTCATCACGCTGGTAGAGTTCCCCGCCACATTTATCACATACGTTATCGACCTTCGGAGGATCAAATTTTAAGTGATAGCCTGCGCCACATTCTTTGCACGTCCTTCTACCAGTGAGCCGTGCAATAAGTTCCTCGTTAGGAACTTCGATGCAGATGACATGATCAATGGCTTTGCCCATGGCTTCAAGTTCCTTATCCAGCACCTCAGCTTGAGCCACCGTGCGGGGGAAGCCATCCAACATAAAACCCTTTGCGCAATCGGGTTCTTGGAGACGCTCCTTAACCAGGCCTATGACAACTTCGTCAGGAACAAGTTCGCCTTTGTCCATATATTTTTTGGCTTCCAGCCCTAGCTGCGTTCCTGCTTTAACTGCCGCCCGCAACATGTCTCCCGTAGAGATCTGGGGTATTCCATACCTTTCAATTAGCATTTTTGCTTGAGTTCCCTTACCAGCTCCCGGTGGTCCTAACAAGATAATGTTCATCGTCCCCTCCTTTTCACTTTGTCCTTCTCAACCTCAACTCCTGTCAGCCATCAAAAGCAGCTAACGTCTGTTACCTACTACCTCGCTTTAAAAACCCCTCGTAGTGGCGCGTAAGCATATGAGATTCAATTTGGGCAATCGTGTCTATTGCTACGCCCACGACAATTAACAGGGCAGTTCCTCCAAAGTAAAACGGAACATTGAAATACTTAATAAGCAAGGTTGGAAGCACACATACTGCAGAAACGTATAGAGCTCCCCAGAATGTTATCCTGCTTAAAACCTTATCAATGTAATCGGCGGTTCTTTTCCCGGGCCTTATGCCAGGAATAAAACCGCCGTACTTCTTCATGTTGTCTGCAACATCGACGGGGTTAAAGACAATAGCCGTATAAAAATAACAGAAAAAGATGATAAAACCAACATAGAGTACTATATAAACGGGTTGTCCTGGATTTACAGCCTGGGCAATTTTCTTAATCCACGGTATGTTAATAAAGTTAGCGATAGTTGCGGGGAACATTATTATAGATGACGCAAAAATAGGAGGAATAACGCCGGAAGTATTCAGCTTGAGCGGCAAATGAGTGCTCGTGCCTCCGTACATCTTTCGCCCCACCACACGTTTTGCGTACTGCACCGGTATACGTCTTTGCGCCCTTTCAAAGAAGATTATGACCGCAACAACTGCAACCATCAGTACCGTTAAAACGAGAATTTTGAACAGAGACATTTCACCGGCGGACATTAACCTCAACGTATTGACTATTGCTCCGGGCATACCAGCAACTATACCGGCAAAGATGATCAGAGAAATACCGTTGCCTATTCCATATTCCGTTATCTGTTCCCCCAGCCACATGATAAAAGCGGTACCTGCGGTTAAAGTAATAACGCACAGCAGGCGGAATCCCCACCCTGGGTTTATCACTATCATTGTACCCCCGGGACCTGTCATACCTTCCAGGCCAAATGCTATGCCGAAGCCTTGGATAGCACTCAGCAACACTGTCCCGTACCTGGTGTACTTTACAATCTTCTTGCGTCCGGCATCTCCTTCTTTCTTCAAGGCGTCTAGGTAGGGGATCACAACAGTTAGGAGCTCCAAAATAATGGATGCACTAATATAGGGCATGATTCCAAGAGCAAAAACAGACAGGCGTCTCATTGCACCCCCGGAAAACATGTCGAAGAAACCCAGTAAAGTCCCCTTAGCCTGAGCAAAGAGAGCCGCCAGAGCAGCTGCATCTATCCCGGGAGTCGGAACATGTACACCAACCCTGTAGACCGCCAACAGCAAAAACGTAAAAAGTATACGTCTTTTTAGCTCCGGAATTTTCCCTATATTTTGAAAACCTGTTATCACAGAAAAGACCTTCCGTTAAGCTTACTTACAAACTAGTTATCTAACCTGCTTCTATTAGCTCCACCTCTCCCTGTGCAGCTTCAATTTTTTTCCTTGCACTTTCACTAATCTTGTGCACTTTAACTTTCAGTGGCTTTGTAATTTCACCGTCACCCAGAATTTTCACCCCATCAAGGACCTTCTTAATAAGCCCCTTTTCTTTTAATGTCTCAGGCGTCACCTCAGCCTTTTCATCAAACTTATTAAGTGCAGAAACATTAACAACGGCATATCTCTTTTTAAACCGTATATTGTTAAAGCCTCTTTTGGGCACCCTTCGCTGAAGCGGCATCTGTCCACCCTCAAACCAGGGCGGTACGCCTCCCCCTGAGCGGGACTTCTGACCCTTATGGCCCTTGCAGGCGGTCTTCCCGTGCCCGGACCCAGGCCCACGACCAACTCTTTTCTTGCTATGCCGAGACCCTTTGGCCGGTTTTAACTCATTTAATTGCATCTTATCTCCCCTGTTTCGCTAGCCTTTATCAATTTTCTATTACTCTGCCTCAGTAACTTCCACCAGGTGTGACACCTTCCTTATCGCTCCCATAATTTGCGGGGTGTCGTACAGTTCAACCACCTTGTTCATCTTTGTGAGACCAAGACTCCTGAGTATTTTTCTGTGTTTTTCCGGTCTCCCTATACCACTTCTAATTAATTTTACCCTAATTTTCTTAGCCATGTTGTAGAGATCTCCTTGACTAACGAACTACGCTCTAATCTCTCTAAGAGTCTTCCCTCTTCGTTTTGCTATCTCCTCAGGGCTTTTTAACTGCATCAGCCCGTCAAAGGTAGCCTTAACCGCATTATGAGGGTTTCGAGAACCAATGATTTTGGCCAGTATATTTTGAATGCCCACTGCTTCCATCACGGCGCGCACTGGGCCACCGGCGATTACACCGGTACCTTCTGAAGCTGGCTTTAGCAACACCTTGGTAGCACCCAATTTCCCGATAACCTCGTAAGGGATGGTCCCATTAATAATGGGAACCTCAATCATATTCTTTACTGCCGTCTCATAACCCTTCCTGATTGCCTCGGGCACTTCGTGTGCCTTCCCGTGACCGTAGCCGACTCGTCCCTGTCCATCTCCAACCACGACAATGGCACTAAAAGAAAATCTCCTACCACCCTTAACAACCTTGGCAACCCGGTTAATATGGACAACTTTGTCTATGTACTGTAGTGTGCTTGAATTTACTGACTGCAAGAAACTGCCTCCCTAAGATTTTTTGTTAGAAACGTAACCCACCTTTTCTGGCACCATCGGCCAGCGCTTTAACCCTTCCATGATAAATGTAACCACCTCTATCAAAAACTACCTTTTCTATCCCTTTTTTCAATGCATGGGCAGCAAGCAGTTCCCCTACTTTCTCAGCTGCCGCCACCTTGCCCTTTTTTTCAGGATCCATGGAAAAGTCCTTGTCAAGGGTCGATGCTGAGGCAAGAGTAATACCCCTGGTATCATCGATAACTTGAGCATATATGTGTTTCGCACTCCTGAATACCGCTAATCGTGGCCTTTCAGGAGTTCCAAAAATCTTTTTCCTGATTCTTCTCTTTCTTCGCAATCGCGCCATCAATCGTTTATTTGCCGTTCCACCCATTTGAATATATTCTCCCGTCTAGAAGAACTACACTATTTTACGCCGCTTTTGCCAACCTTTCTTCTAATCTGCTCATCAGCATACTTAATTCCCTTGGCCTTATAGGGATCGGCTGGCCTTATCGCCTTGATCCTCGCCGCCGTCTGTCCTACCAGAGCTTTGTCTATCCCACTTATGGTTATCCTGTTCTGTTTATCAACAGATGCCTCAATACCATCCGGAAGCCTGAATTCCACTGGGTGAGAAAACCCAAGGATAAGGTTTAAAACCTTGTTTTGGACATCGGCACGGTAGCCTACTCCGTTTATTTCCAGAACTTTGCTAAATCCCTTGGTAACTCCTTCCACCATGTTATTTATTAAGGCTCTTGTCAATCCCCACAAAGACCGGGAAAACTTGTTCTCGTACCGGTTTTTCACGGTTATTACGCCATCATCTACCTTCACAATGACAGCTGGATGTATGGGCTGAGAAAGTGTACCCTTCGCCCCTTTAACCGTGATTTCATTTTCAGTCAGTTTTACTTCCACACCCTTCGGTATGGGTATTGGTAACTTTCCAATGCGTGACATATGTGCGCTCCTCACTAACACACAAAGAACTATTCCTGAGTATTCATTATGGATTCATTCAGCCGTCAAACTACCAAACACTGCACAGCAACTCACCGCCAAGTCGGCGCTTCCTCGCCTCCCTATCATGCATGATCCCTTTTGATGTAGACAGAATAGCAATGCCATAACCATTTAAGATATAAGGTATCTTGTCACATTTGACATACACCCTTCTGCTTGGCTTGCTAATTCTCTTCATCCCGGTAATTACCGGCACCTTGTTCTGGTCGTATTTGAGAATCACTCTCAAAACGCCCTGTTTTTTATCCTTGATAAACTTGTAACCCGTGATATAGCCCTCTTCTTTCAGCACCCGGGCAATGTTCAATTTCATCTTTGATGCCGGAATATCAACATAATCAAAGCCGGCTTTTTGAGCATTCTTAATTCGCACCAAAAAATCAGCAATCGGATCGGTAATAACCATGAATATCTAGCTCCTTCTACCCCCAAAATAGCTTTTCTACCAACTTGATTTAATTACTCCAGGTAATTCCCCGTTAAGAGCCATGGTACGAAAGCAAATTCTGCATAATCCAAACTTTCGTAAGTAGGCCCTGGGTCTACCGCATAGAGGACAACGATTATATGCCCTTACTTTAAATTTCGGGGGCCTTTTTGCCTTTGCTATCAACGCCTTTCTGGCCAACTGTCCCTCCTTTTTTTACTTTACGTTCAAGATCCTAGTTCCTAAAAGGCATTCCCATTAAACGAAGAAGACTCTTGCCTTCCTCGTCAGTCTTGGCAGTGGTTACGATTGTAATATTCAAGCCCTTTATCTTATCTATCTTGTCGTAATCTATTTCAGGGAAAATAATGTGTTCCCTGATCCCAAGAGTATAGTTGCCCCTTCCGTCAAAGGACCTATCTGTAACTCCACGAAAGTCCCTTACGCGAGGCAATGCTATATTAACCAATTTCTCAAAGAAATCGTACATTCTCTCTGCTCTCAAAGTCACCATGCAGCCTATGGGCATTCCTTCTCTCAATTTAAAAGACGCTATCGATTTACGAGCCCTCGTAATAACAGGCCTTTGTCCTGCAATGAGGCTGAGTTCTTCCACAGCCCTGTCCAGCACCTTTATGTTGTGAATTGCTTCGCCCAGACCCATGTTAAGGACAATCTTCTCAAGCTTGGGAATCTGCATCGGATTCTTGTAATTATATTGCTTTTGCAATTGTGGAGCAATTTCCTTGATATATCTTTCCCTTAATTTCCCCATACTATAAACACTCCCAAAACGTCATCGGCTCAACAACACAGCTTATTCGTCCAAAATTTCACCACACTTTTTGCAGTAGCGAACCTTTCTTCCGTCTTCGAGAACCTTCCTCCCCACCCTTGTGGGATCAGTGCACTTGGTACAAATCACCATCAGGTTAGATACATGGATCGATGCTTCCTTTTCCAGGATTCCGCCCTGGCCTGTTTGAGGGCTAGGACGAAGATGCCTCTTGACCATGTTTACTTTTTCTACTACCGCCCTATCTTTCTTACGGATGACTCTAAGCACCTTTCCTGATTTTCCCTTTTCCTTCCCGGCTATAACAATAACAGTATCCCCTTTTTTGAGGTGATACTTCTTTTTGTGCGGATCTATTTTCCTCGCTTGTTTTCCCATTACAACACCTCTGGTGCCAATGATATAATTTTCATAAACTTCTTGGCCCTCAATTCCCTGGCAACCGGTCCAAAAATCCTGGTGCCAATCGGTTCTTTTGCGGCATTTATCAACACAGCAGAATTGTCATCAAACTTTATGTATGATCCGTCAGGCCTGCGAATTTCCTTTTTGGTGCGCACTACCACGGCTTTCATAACATCACCCTTTTTCACCTTGGAATTCGGAATCGCTTCCTTCACTGAAACTACAATTATGTCGCCAATGGTAGCATATCGTTTTCCCGTACCACCCAAGACCTTTATACAATAGAGCTTCTTTGCACCAGAATTGTCAGCAGCCAGAAGCTTTGTTTCTTGTTGTATCATTTTGCCTCACCCTCTCTATCCGATTTCTCACTTCACCAGTAAACCGAACCGATGGAAAACCAAACTATACTTTTGCCCGTTCCAGGATCTCCACCACAATCCATCGCTTTGTCTTGCTCAAGGGACGGCATTCCCTTACCTTAACACGATCACCTATTTTGCAAAGGTTCTTAGCATCATGGGCTTTTACCTTCGTATACCTGCGAACGTACTTCTTATATATAGGATGTTTCACAAGGCTTTGAATCTGCACCACGGCAGTTTTATCCATTTTGTCGCTAACAACCACACCTATTAACGTTTTCCTACTCTTGGATTCACTCACTGCGTTCATAAACCGGCCTCTTCCTTAGCTTGCTTCTGCCATTGATCGCTTTTCGTTAATAATTGTCTTAACGCGAGCAATATCACGCCGCGTCTTTCTCAACTGGGCCGTATTGTCGAGTTGGCCAGTTGAATGCTGAAACTTCAAGTTAAACAGCGCTTCGCTAAACTCCTTGAGCTTAGCCTCAAGTTCTTCCAGACTCATTTCTCTCAATTCACTAGCCCTCATACCCTGGTCTCCCTCCTGGTAACAAACTTGGTGGCAATGGGAAGCTTATGAGATGCCAGGCGAAAAGCTTCACGAGCAACATCTTCCTTCACGCCTTCCATCTCGTACAGGATCCTTCCGGGCTTAACCACAGCTACCCAACCTTCAGGAGAACCTTTTCCTTTACCCATCCGGGTTTCCGCCGGTTTCTTGGTTATAGGCTTATCCGGGAAAATCCTTATCCAGATCTTACCACCCCTTTTGATATGCCTGGTCATGGCAATACGAGCAGCCTCGATCTGGTGGGCAGTGAGCCTTCCTCTGTCTAGGGCCTGTAAGCCGTAAGAACCGAACGCTACAGTGCATCCCCTATAGGCCTTGCCCCTGATTCGCCCTTTCTGTCTTTTCCTATATTTTATGCGTTTGGGTGCTAGCATTTTTCATTATCTCCCTGTTTAAGTATCATCCATGCATGCCATGAAGCAATCTATTGTAAGTTACGGCAATACCTCTCCTTTAAAAATCCATACCTTAACACCGATTACACCATAAGTAGTCTTTGCGAGAGCGGTTCCGTAATCAATGTCAGCCCGGAGTGTATGCAATGGTACCCTTCCCTCCCGGTACCACTCACGCCTGGCCATTTCTGCCCCACCAAGGCGACCGGCACAGGAAACCTTGATTCCTTGAGCACCAAACTTCAACGCTGTGGTCACCGCCTTTTTCATTGCTCTTCTGAAGGCAACCCTTCGTACTAGCTGGAGAGCTATGTTCTCGGCTACAAGGGTCGCATCGGTCTCAGGCTTTCTAACTTCCTGAATGTCTATCAGAATCTCACGTCCTACCATGCTTTCAAGGTCATTTTTCAGGCGCTCTATCTCAGCACCCTTTTTCCCGATAACTATACCGGGGCGTGCCGTGTGAATCCTAATCTTTGCAATGTTTGCGGCTCGCTCTATTTCAATCTTGGATATGCCAGCATGAAAAAGGCGATCCTTTATAAATTTTCTAATCTGCTTGTCCTCGTAAACGAGCTTGTCGTACCCCCGGTTTGCAAACCATTTAGAATCCCAGGTTCTGATTACCCCTAACCTAAAACCTATCGGATTAACCTTTTGACCCAAATGCCACCTCCAGAAATCTTCCTGCTAAATTTATCAATTGCCTCTCAACAAGTTACTTCTCATCCAAAACCACCGTTATATGGCTAGTACGTTTCAGGATCCTCGAAGCCCTTCCCATAGCCTTGGCCATCCATCTTTTCATCGTTGGCCCCTCATCGACGTAAATCCTTTTCACGTACAAACTATCCACATCAATAATTTTACTTTGCTCAGCATTGGCTATGGCAGACCGCAATGTCTTATCAATTAGCCTCGCTGCTTTCTTGGGAGTAAACTTGAGTATGGACAAGGCCTCATCTACATCTTTCCCACGGATCAAATCTGCAACAAGGCGCGCCTTTTGCGGTGAAATCCTAATGTATTTTGATACCGCTCTTACCTCCATCATCTACCCCTTCTTTCCCTTCACTCGCGATTTACGATCTCCTGCGTGACCATAGAAAGTCCTTGTGGGGGCAAATTCGCCTAGTTTGTGTCCTACCATGTTTTCCGTGATAAAAACCGGTATAAACTTCTTCCCGTTATGAACAGCAATTGTTAGCCCCACGAACTCCGGTACAATCGTGGAACGCCGCGACCACGTTTTGATTACTCTTCTATCGTCGGTTTCCTTGGCCTTCAAAACCTTCTTCATCAAGTGTTCATCAACAAACGGACCTTTTTTAAGTGACCTAGGCACTTTTCCTTCTCCTCGCCGAAAGAATCAAAATTCTATACTCTACTTTCCGTATCTTCTACGAATAATATACTTATCACTCGGCTTTTTTCCCCGCGTACGGTATCCCTTTGTGGGCATTCCCCAGGGACTACAGGGATGTCTACCGCCAGAGGTTTTACCTTCACCACCACCGTGAGGATGATCAACCGGGTTCATGGCAACGCCCCTTACCGTCGGCCTGATCCCGAGCCATCTCGAGCGGCCTGCTTTACCGAGGGAAACATTTTCATGATCAAGATTTCCCACCTGGCCAATAGTTGCCTTACATTCAAGCAATACCATCCTGACTTCCCCGGAGGGTAATCTTAATTGAGCGTACTTTCCTTCTTTCGCCATTAACTGAATTGCTGCCCCGGCGCTTCTGCCGAGTTGCCCACCTCCGCCAACCTTTAGTTCAACATTATGAACAATAGTACCCAGAGGAATATTCTTTAACGGCATGGTGTTGCCGGGTTTTATATCAGCATGGTCGCTCGAAATCACCTTATCGCCAACATTCAGCCCTATGGGAGCAAGTATGTAACGTTTTTCTCCGTCCGCATAGTGCAGAAGGGCAATTCTGGCAGACCGGTTTGGGTCATATTCAATGCTTGCAACCTTGGCAGGTATATCGGTTTTGTCCCGCTTAAAATCTATTATCCTGTACATTCTCTTGTGACCACCACCCCTGTGCCTGCAAGTGATACGGCCATAACAATTCCTGCCACCGGTCTTTTTCAACGGCACCACAAGACTTTTCTCCGGCTTGGTCTTTGTAATTTCATCAAAGGTCAGGTACGTCTGGAACCTTCTGCCCGGAGATGTAGGTTTTACTTTTCTTATTCCCATGATATCCTCACATATCTACCTTTGGATGCTCAAGCAACAATCAAGGCATCAAACACCTTCGAAAAACTCGACTTTCTGCCCCGGTTTTAATGTAACTATAGCCTTTTTCCAGTTGGGTAACTTTCCGCTAAAACGCCCCATGCGAACTTTTTTACCTTTGAAATTCATCGTTCGCACGTCTATCACAGAGACGTTAAATATCAGTTCAACCGCTTTTCTGATCTGAATTTTGTTGGCACGCTTATCAACTACAAAGGTTATCTTGTTATACTCTTCCTTCAAATCAGTACTTTTTTCCGTAATAAGCGGTCGACGCAGGATCTTATATGCTTCTTCCCTTGTCATCTTCCCAAAGCCTCCTCTATCTTCCCAACGCCATCCTGGGAAAGGAGCAAGTTTTCATATTTCATCAAGTCAAACACATTTATACCTTCTGTCGGCAAAACCTTGACCCATGGGATATTTCTTGCCGATTTTTCTACCCTTTCATCCCTACCATTGGTTACCACTAGGATCCTGCCGTCCAGTTGCAACTCACTAATTATCCGAAGGAAATCCTTCGTCTTGATCCTTTCCAGCGCGAACTGGTCAAGCACCATCATCTGGTTTTCCCTCACTTTGTTGCTCAGGGCAATTCTTAAAGCCAACTTCCGTACCTTCTTCGGAACCTTCAGCTCGTACTTTCTCGGTTTCGGGCCAAAAACAACTCCACCACCTCTCCATAAAGGTGACCGAATCGTTCCTGCACGAGCCCGGCCGGTACCCTTTTGTCGCCAGGGCTTTCTCCCGCCCCCTGAAACTTCGCTTCGTCCCTTAGTAGAAGCAGTGCCAGCACGTTTTTTGGCCAGTTGCATCCTCACGACTTCATGAAGTATGTACGGCTTGTTGGGAGCATTAAAAACAAAGTCACTTAGTTCAAGCTCCCCAACTTTTTCCCGCTTTATGTTGAATACGTCAATAACCGGCATCATTAACCTCAATCCTTATCGTCCTTTTGCACTCTCTTTCATCCGCGCTATCGTTTCTGTCAGCGAAACCAATTTATCTCTTGTTTGTTTTCCTGATGATAACAAACGAATTGGGTGCCCCTGCCACCGCACCCTTCACAAGAAGCAAATTTTGTTCAGGTCTAACGTCAACAATCTGGAGATTTTTAACGGTTACCCGCCTATTACCCATGTGTCCGGGCAACTTTTTGCCCTTGATGACCCGGGAAGGCCACGCAGAACAGCCGATTGACCCGGGGGGACGGGTGTTTTTGCTTCCATGGGAAACAGGCCCCCTGTGAAAGCCCCAACGTTTGATCGTACCGGCAAATCCACGCCCTTTGCTGGTTCCGATCACATCTACTTTTTCTCCCACCTGGAATATATCAACCTTGATTTCCTGCCCCAGGTCGAATTCATCGGTACTGTCAACCTTAACTTCTTTCAATATCCTGAAAGGGCCTTTTCCGCATTTTGCAAAATGACCCTTGAGAGGCTTATTAACTCTATGAGGCTTCCGTGTACCGAACCCCAGCTGCAATGCGTTGTAGCCATCGTTTTCCACGGTTTTGACCTGGGTTACAAAACAGGGACCTGCCTCAAGCACCGTTACCGGTATGGCTTCTCCCTCTTCTCCAAACACCTGGGTCATTCCTAATTTTCTACCTATGATCGTTTTTATCATGACTCTAAGCCTTCTACAGTGACATCAACCAGTTTATATCTGCAATTTCAAACTAGAGTTTTATTTCCACGTGAACACCGGCAGATAGGTCTAACTTCATCAGCGCATCAACAGTTTGCTGAGTAGGTTCAAGTATATCAAGCAATCTCTTGTGAACCCTTATCTCAAATTGTTCTCTTGATTTCTTGTCCACATGAGGCGAACGAAGCACACAGTACTTGTGAATCTTCGTAGGCAAAGGGATTGGACCTGCCACCTTGGCACCAGTTCGCTTTGCAGTTTCAATTATTTCCAATGTAGACTGGTCCAGAAGCTTATGGTCGTAAGCCTTTAACTTAATGCGTATCCTCTCGTTGGTTACCATGACCCTCTTGCCCTCGCAGTCTTAAAAATATTATTCAACAATTTCACTAACGACGCCTGCGCCCACGGTTCTTCCACCTTCTCGAATCGCAAACCTTAATCCCTCTTCCAGCGCTATCGGCGTTATTAACTGTACCTCCATCGATACATTGTCACCAG
>JALSTM010000227.1 GCA_026983715.1 Desulfobacterales bacterium | reverse complement strand
CAGCCCGGTGGTAAATGGCTGGTGGTATTGAACTTATCCGGCAGAGGAGACAAGGATGTGCATACACTCGCAGAAAAAATGGAGGTTTCATTATGAGCCACATTAAAGATACCATAGATTCCATAAACGGAAGGAACGAATCGGCATTAATACCTTTCCTTACTGCTGGTTTCCCCGATTCTTCCCTTTTCTTGCAGCTTTCACTGGCAATCCTGGAATCAGGCGGGGATTTACTCGAAATAGGCATCCCTTTCTCGGATCCCCTTGCAGACGGTCCGACGATCCAGGCCTCTTCTCAGGTTGCTCTGGCTAACGGAATGAACGTGGAGAAAACTTTTGAACTCTGTACTGCTCTTAGAAGAGAAACGAATAAACCGCTGATATTGATGACGTACATAAATCCCGTTCTGGCCTACGGACTGAAAAACTTCAGCAAGGCATGCAATCAAGTCGGCGTAAACGGGGTAATTATACCCGACTTGCCCCCGGAGGAAGCATCGGAATGGAAAGAGATAGCAACTGAGCACGGGATAGATACGATATTTCTCATGGCACCCACCACGAACAAGGAGAGGTTTCCACTGATAAACGGTTATACCAGTGGATTCATATATTACGTTTCAACAACCGGTGTCACCGGTTCCACCGGTGAGTTACCCGAAGAACTTGTCCGGAAACTTGAAGAAGTCCGGAAATTATCGAGGTGGCCGGTAGGAGTCGGATTCGGGATTTCCACCCCACAACAGGTGGCTATGCTGGCACCTCACGCAGACGGAATTATAATCGGAAGCGCAATAATAAGAAAAATACAGGCAACTGATACTAATAATGTTGTACCTGAAGTAGAAACCATGATTAGAAAGCTAAAAAAGGCCACATATCTTTCTCACCGCTGGCGCGGTTCACAAGCTGAAACAACCGTTTCCTAGGTTAGCCAAACAGCTTGGAACTTCCCCGAGTGATAAAGGTGTGGTGGCCTGGGAGGAAATTAAAATGATTATTGTAATGAAACCTGACCACACTAAAGAAGATGTACTTAACATAATCAATAAGTTGGAGGATTTCGGTTTGAGAGCCCATTTATCAGAAGGTGAACACCGAACAATAATAGGGGCAATTGGCGATGAACGACGCTTGCAGGAAGTACCATTCCTGTCATTTCCCGGTGTTGAGGAAGTTCATCCGATACTTAAACCTTATAAGCTGGTAAGCCGCGAGTTTAAAAACGAAAATACTCAGATAAATCTCAACGGGAACGTATTCGGAAACAAGAAAATCCAGATTATCGCAGGCCCATGCGCTGTCGAAGGAAGAGAAATCCTCGAAGAAATAGCAGAGGAACTCAGCACCCTTGGAGTCCCCTTTATTCGCGGTGGCGCGTTTAAACCAAGAACATCCCCGTACAGTTTCCAGGGGCTGGGAGAAAAGGCTCTGAAATACTTAGCGAAAGTACGGGAAAAGACCGGAATGATGGTTGTGACCGAACTCATGGACCCCAGAGATGCGGTTCTCGTTGCAAAATACGCAGACATTATACAGATCGGGACAAGAAACATGCAGAACTTCAGGCTTCTGACCGAAGTGGGAAACATCGACAAGCCTGTAATTCTTAAAAGAGGATTCAGCGCTACAATAAAGGAGTTTCTCATGTCAGCAGAATACATAGTGTCAGAAGGGAACGAAAAGGTTATACTGTGCGAGCGAGGTATACGGACGTTTGAAACGGAGACTCGAAATACTCTTGACATAAGTGCCATCCCCCTTCTGAAAAAGCTGACACACTTGCCTATAATCGTGGATCCGAGTCATGCGGTGGGGCGCGTTGATTTAGTTGGCCCAGTTGCCAAGGCCGCCATTGCTGCCGGTGCTGACGGCCTGCTGATCGAAGTACATACGAAGCCGGAAGAAGCTTTGAGTGATGGGGCACAGTCATTGAGACCAAATGCGTTCAAGGAATTGATAGAAGAACTTAGGCTTGTTGCACAGGCAGTAGGAAGGGAAATTTAACAAACACCTGTATCCGTGATCGTTCACCTTGGCCGAAGATTCAAGAAAGAGCCCGGTGGACCATAGTACGCTATGTCCGCCGGGCGATCACGTAGAAGATGCGGTGCAGGTGGACGACCCTCAGGGCGTAATAAGGTTGCTTGACAAGGTGGAGAATAATCCACCCTGGCCATATGACCAATAAAGAGCAATCTAAACGTGTTATACAAGTTAGATATAAAGTTTCATCACGGATTCAGGAAAAAAGGAGAACTATGAATATGACCGGCCAGCGGTTGTCAAAAATTGGTATCATTGGCGGTAAGGGAGAAATGGGGCGATTTTTCACCCGTTTCTTCCGGGCCAAGGGTTTTGAAGTAGAAATATCCGATATTGGCACAGAGCGTACCAATGAAGAACTTGTAAAAAGGTCGGAGATTGTCATGTTTTCTGTACCTCTCCACCTTACCGAAACGATAATCAAGCAAGTAGTTCCGCATACAAGGGCTGACCAGCTACTTATGGACGTTTCTTCGCTAAAAACAAAACCTGTTGAGGCAATGCTCCGCTCCGAGGCATCCGTTATCGGGCTTCACCCAATGTTCGGACCGCAGGTATCCTCCATTAGAGGGCAGACGATTATTGCCTGCCCCGCCAGGATCGATAAGAAAAATAAACAAACAATTTACGAAATATTTGAATCTTCGGGAGCAAGAATAAAAGAAACAACTCCTGAAGAACACGACAGGATGATGAGCATAATCCAGGTGCTGATACATTTTTCCACTATCGTCATGGGACGAACATTGAGAGAAATGGGTGTCAGCATCGAGAAAAGCCTCGATTACACGAGTCCGATCTACAGGCTTGAGATGAATTTTATCGGAAGACTTTTTGCCCAGGATCCGGCGCTATACGGCGCCATTGGAATGTTGAACCCTCACAGCGAGGAAGTTCTCAACAAGCTGCACGAATCTTTTATAAATTACATGGATATAATAAAAAGCAAGAATCTCGACGAATTTATAGACGACTTCAATAAAACTGCCAACTTTTTTGGGCCTTACAGTCCCCAGGCGATGAAGGAAAGCGGTGCAATACTCGACTTCCTGGTCAACGGTAAAAATAACAAGGAATCGGAATGACACGAATTGAAGTATCCCTTAAAAAGCTTGAAGATCGGTCCTATTCAATATTCGTGGGGCACAGATGCTTGGCTGAACTGGAGCGAATACTATCTGAATTAGAGTTAAAAGGCTCCGTTTTTATAGTCACCGACGATAACACCAACGAGCTATGGGCACGAAAAATCAAAAAACACCTGGAGCACATTTCAGAATGTGTGAAAACGATCTCTATACCTCCCGGTGAAGAGCAAAAAAGCCTTCGGACGATAGAGAAACTTGCCCGCAAACTGATCAACATGGAAGCTGACAGAACTTCCACGCTGGTTGCGGTGGGAGGAGGAGTGATTGGAGATATAACCGGGTTTCTGGCATCAATTTTTCTTAGGGGAGTAGCCTTCATAAACATCCCGACAACTCTTCTGGCACAGGTGGATAGCAGCGTAGGTGGAAAAACAGGTGTAGACCTGGTCGAGGGTAAAAACCTCGTGGGAACTTTTTACCAGCCAAGACTTGTTTTTACCGACGTCGATTTTCTTTCCACCCTTCCGCGGGAGGAGTTTCTAAACGGCATGGCAGAGGTTATTAAGTACGGAATAATAATGGATTATGACTTTTTTGAATTCCTGGAAGCAAACGTTGAAAAAATCCTTGGCCGTGACCCTGACGTTCTCGTTAAAACCGTATCCCACTGCTGTAAACTCAAAAGAAACGTTGTGGAAGACGACGAGAAAGAATCGGGGTTGAGGCGCATTTTGAATTTCGGTCACACGATAGCACATTCGGTGGAATCGGCAAGCAACTATCGGGTAAAGCATGGTTGGGCAGTTGCAGTGGGAATGGTCGCAGCAACTTTAATTGCAGTTGGCAGGGAAATAATAGAACCTGATGATGCAAGAAGAATTGAAACCTTGATCGGGCGGTTTGGGCTCCCAGTTAGTTTACCTGAGAACCTTAGCAGCGAACTAATAATAAATGGACTATCGTTTGACAAAAAAAGACGGAAAGGTGTGCTTCACTGGGTGCTCCCGCGGAAAATAGGCTCAGTAGAAGTGGTAACAGGAATTACACGAGGGGAGATTAAAAATGCCATAGAAAAACTGCAAGGCAAATCCCTTTGACAAAACAACCAGAGGATGCTTTGATCACCAACCGCATGTGAAAAACGAAAGCATTAAAGATAATATCTTGATATCACCTAAGGAACATCTAATTAATTACCCAAATAACGCAGGACCACTTGCAGGTCATACCGTTCTTCCTGATTAACGGTGATGGATTCAGGCTCTTCGCCTCGGCTGGAATAACGATCTTGGATTGTTCTTGTTAACCACCTTTTATTGTTAAAGAATTCCGGAAATTCGAATTTGTCAAAGTTTCCATAAAACTTACAACCCAGAACGGGGACATTCTTGTCAGGAGATGCGATCAGAGTGAGCACAGGTTTGATTTTGCCCCCTGCTCCCAGGCAATTCATCCAGCACTTCCTTTCTACCCCGGAAGTGGTAACTGGGATAGGAGATCTTCTTCAAGGAACCTCCGTGATTCCAGGACATAAACGTTAATCACCGCTGCCTCAGTATTCATAACATCAGAAAACGGTTTGCTCTCCCCGCGGAAAATTTCTCCTCCCACGATGGAGCTCAACACTTCCCCGTCATAAATATGCACGATCCCATTTACCCTTCTCAACTGAATTTCCCCGGTAATGCAACCGGTGTACTTGTTTTCCCTGAAAAGGCTAAGGAGTTTATCCACGTAAATGAATTCGCTTAGTAGACTCGAATATATTTTCTGGTCGAGAACGAGAGGCAGAATAGTCGCCACAGCTTCGGGACGAAAAGATTTGACTGTCATGATCCCGTCTGGCTGGTGAGCTATATCCCACAGTACATTCATTGCATCTACCCCGGAAAGGGGTTTCTCAAAGTGAATTCCGTTAATGTAACAACCAACGATCCTCCCATCGTAAAAAAGACAGAATCCCCTACACAACTTTTTTTCGTTACTTAGAACAAGGCTTCCGGCAAATCTTTTTTCAAGAAGTTCTTCAACGAGAGTTTCAACTTTCACGAATGAAGTTTTAAGTTCATTGTGTACTATCTCATCAAAGGGGATATAATCGTCGAATCTGCTACGAGTCTGGAAGCTGGAAAGAGGTATGGTTTCTTGGTCAGAGATTGAGACGTCGGGTTCTCCAAGATGCTTGAATAATGGTGCGTTCTCGGTAACCACACTTGCCTGTTCACATATGGTAATCACATCCTTGATATCACCAATCTCGAGAGCTTCTTCTCTCTTGCGAGTATCAAGGTAAATGACACCGTATACCTTATCTCTCCTTCGAAGGGGAACACATCCAATAGTGCGTATTCCTTGGACTTTAACTGCGAAATCTCCCGCAAACCTCTGGTCCTGGGAAGCGTCAACCACGATGAGGTTCTCACCGGTAACCAATACCCTTTCCAGGGCTTTTCTGCATATTGCTATTCTGGCGATCGCTTTTTGGCCATAGGTAGTCCTGGTTACCGCTGGAACGAGTTCCCCTGTTTCCTCGTTCTGTAGTAGTACTACTCCCCTGTCGAACTCATACTCGCGGAATATAACCTCCATGAGGAAATCGTACAGTTCCTCGGGGTCCACGAATTTGCCGAGGTGTCTCGTAATACGCCTAACCTTGAATTTATTAATATCCCTGGTCCCTTTTTTTACTTCCTCCTCTATTTCCCTTTGTAATCGCTCAACGACAGCCACAAAGCCAGGGGAAAACTTATTCTGGACACTTTCAATTAGCAAAAAAGGGTTTGGTTCCATCGATTCTTTGTCAATGTATACCAACCACTCCGTCCCCCCCAGGTGGACACGATCAAGATGTTCAAGGGGGGTGGCCTTTTTGATCTTCCTCTTGTTTACGTAAACACCGTTGGTACTATTACAGTCTTCTATGATCGGCTTCCCATTTTCCGAGTATATCTTGGCATGAACGCGAGAACAGGTAACACTGTCGATCTGGATATCGTTTGTAGGATCGCGCCCGAGGCTGATTTCTTTTCCGCCAAACAAGAACCACTCTACCGGTGCCTCACCTTTAATTAGGACAAAAGCCGGGGGACTAAAATGACCATTAACCTCGCTCTGACCGGGCATTTAGACTCACCTTTCTCGAATAAAAACAGTCTGTTAAATATGCATACTAAACTTCTAACGTGATTAAGAGGGTTTTGTCAAATTTACTTTCAACGACAGTTTTCTCCATCCACTAAAACCAACGTTACAATAGGGAAAGACAGTGATATTAAAGTGCCCTTTTCACTCGTTCTGAAACTTCGAGGTTTAGCTCCAGGACCTTCTCAGCAAGTTCTTCCGTAAGTGAACCACAACCACAGCTAGGGGTAATTATGGAATGTTCAAGCACTTCTGAGATATCCAATTTCGAGTCTAGCATCTTATTGATTTCTGCAAACCATTTACCGGTCAATGAATCAACGGATTCTTTCCTGATATCAGACGGGTTCATGGTAGGCACAATACCCCACGCCACAGTTTTTCCACTTCTCACGAACTCGTGGTACCTCTCCTTGTACAGGGCAAACCTTTCGAAATAACCATACGCATCAAAGTTGAGCACATCAACATCGGAATCAAAAATAAGATTCCAGTCAGTGTTTGCACACACGTGTGTTCCCACGATTCCTCCGGCGCCATGCACCTGTTCCGCCACCTCGTTTATTATTTCATGAATTCGGGACGCAGAAACGCTGATAAATGCGGAAGAACCAAAGCCGGAAAGGGCCGGTTCATCGAGAAAAATTATGACGGGGACCCCTAGTTCGTTCAAGGTCTCCACCTGCCACCTCGCCTGGAGACTGAGACTTTTAACCACCATGTCACTAACCCTGTCATCGTAAAGAACATACCTTTTGTTCTGATCCACGATGCTGGTTAGCATGGTGAACGGTCCCGTGATTTGGCCCTTTACTGCAATCATCGATAATAACGGGGTTTTCTTGAGCCGATCTACGAATTCCCTGAAAGTTTTCCCGCTCTCCTCCGGCAACACAAAGCGGCTTTCACCAAGGGACAAACCTCCTTCCGTTACCATTAGGTACTCTTCAAAGAAGGCCAAAAACTCCTCCTCAAAACCAGGATCCTGAGAATCAATTACAAGGGTCCCTTCGATTTCTTTCAGCCCTGGAAGATCGTGACAAAATTGGTGAATCATCTGTTCCGGCCTGTATTTAACCAGTTGAGGCCACGAAGGTATCTCCGGGCAAAATTTGAAAACCAGATCAAGAGCATGGGCCCTGTTGGTGTGTGGTAAGCTACCAATCAATGTGGCAGCACCCCGAGGTGTTAAATTCATCGTCGTGACTCCTTTTCCAACCCTTTAATCTTTACTCCCCTTAAAACACTACTGTTTTAATAAAGCTTCTCACGGATGCTCTATTTTGTCAATCGTGATAAGTTTTCCCAGTTACCCTTAATCCCTTGTTTCCTGCAAGTTGTTGTGTTATGTGAATTTACACTATACAAGAGGAGGTAGAAAAAACTCAATATGGAAAATGTTGTTACTCGATTTTCACCAAGTCCTACTGGTACTCTTCACATTGGCGGTGCAAGAACGGCACTCTTTAACTGGCTTTTTGCGCGCCACAACAATGGTAAATTTATCCTGAGGATCGAAGACACCGACGTGGTGAGATCCGCAGAAGAATATACACAGGTTATCATAGAGAGCCTGCAGTGGCTGGGGATGGATTGGGATGAAGGGCCTTACTTTCAAAGTAAAAGACTTGATATCTACAGGAAATACATATCGATTCTTCTTGAAAAAGGTAGAGCATATTACTGCGACTGTTCTCCTGAAGAAGTGGAGCGGAAAAGAAAAGAAGCCATGGCCGCCGGCAAGAAACCCAAGTATGATGGGAGGTGCAGAACGAGAAACCTGGGACCCGGACAAGGCAGAGTGGTTAGGTTCAGGGCTCCTGACTTCGGTACCACCCTGGTGCAGGATGTTATAAAGGGTTCTATCTCGTTCGACAACAGCGAATTGGATGACCTGGTGATACAGAGAAGTGACGGTATGCCTACTTACAACTTTGCCGTGGTTGTGGATGACTTGACCATGGGAATAACTCACGTGATCAGAGGCGATGACCACGTGAACAATACTCCACGACAAATACTCATCTATGAAGCTCTTGGAGCCACACCACCTGTCTTTGCTCATGTTCCTATGATTCTCGGGCAGGATCGCACTCGCTTGAGTAAACGACACGGTGCTACTTCGGTCCTTGCATACAGGGATGCGGGATATTTACCAGAGGCAATGGTAAATTACCTGGTTCGCCTAGGATGGTCTTACGGGGACCAGGAAATTTTTAGCAAGGAAGAATTGATAGAAAAGTTCACCCTCGAAAACATAGGCAAATCCGCCAGCATTTTTGATCCTGAGAAGCTCTTATGGCTAAACAGCTACTACATAAAGGAATCAGATCCCGACAAGCTCGCAGATCTTCTTTTGCCTTTCCTTGAAAGGAAGAAATACCCGATTTCCGATAGAAACTACCTGGAAAGAGCAATTATCACTTTGCAACCCAGGGCAAAAACCCTGACTGAGATGGCCGACATGATGGATTTTTACTTGCTGGAAAACATCGAGTACGATTCCAAGGCGGCCAGAAAATTTCTAAAACCCACAATGATTCCAGTTTTTGAAGATCTTATTGAGAAATTAAGGGCGCTGGATGAATTTACAGAAGAGAAACTGGAAAAAGTTTTCCGAAACACCAGTGCTGAACTCAATGTGAAACTGGGCAAGATAGCTCAACCGGTAAGGGTCGCCCTAACCGGGCGAACAGCCAGCCCGGGGCTTTTCGAAATAATAGATATACTCGGAAAAGATAAGACTATTCGCCGGCTCGAAAGAGCGTTGGAATTTATGAGAAACAGAAAGGAAAAACAGGCTCCGTGAAGGTGAGTACCATGGGAAAGGGCGATAAGAAACTTAGAAACATGATAGAAGAAAAAATTGATGAGTTTATCAAGAAATACGGCAGGGAACCAGGCGCGTGTGAAGTTCGCGAGATACAGCTTGAGATCGAGAAAGAAAAGAAGAAGGGGAACAGTAAAGGGGACAGGTAGGACATGACTACGAGAGAAAAGCAGGATAGACCATTAAAAGAAAAAGAGCTGCAGGGTATTTTAAACAGCATAAAGGAAAGATACGATACCGAGCTTGTTCCCATAGGTATCGGTTCTGCTCAGTTGCGTATTCTAACTATTAGGAACCTGGACGAGATTATTGAAAAATCTGTTGAGTCTACCCAGCGTCTGCCTTACTGGGCCAAAATCTGGGAGGCAAGTATCGTACTGGCAAGTTTTATCGGAGAACAAAAGCTGAAAAGTAAGGCATCCGTGCTGGAACTGGGTGCAGGAATGGGTGTAACGGGACTCTTTATGGCTGCATGGGGAAACCGTGTTCTCATGACTGACATTAACGAAAATGCCCTACTCTTCGCCAGAGCAAACGTATACTTAAATGATTTGGAGGAGAGAGTGGTGGTGAAAAAATTGGACTGGATGAAACCCAGGCTAAACCGGCAGTTTGACTACATAGTTGGATCCGAAATCGTATACGACAGAAGCAGCTTCCCGTACCTTCTTGATTTGTTACGAAAGTACCTGAAACCCACCGGTACCTTGTTCCTTGCAGAAGGTCGGCGGGCACGTCAAAGCACCTTTTTTCCCCTAATGGAGAAATACTTCAGGTACGAAAGACGAAACCTGGTGATGCATAGCGGCGATGAACGTTACCGGATTTCGATTTACAGCGCCTGGCACAGGTGAAGTGCAGGGAGATTGCGAAATGAACCTAGGAAATGGCTGTATGACAGATCACTTCCAGGTAAACTCCTCAGGATACAAGATATTTGCGGTTTTACACAGACCAGGGATCACAGCTTTTCCGATAGTGATCTGCTGTCACGGTTTATTAAGCCATAAAAATAGCACCAAGTATAGGACTATTGCCTCAGCCCTGGTCGCTCACGGAATTGGAGTCATCAGGTTTGATTTCAGAGGGTGTGGAAATAGCGAGGGAGAATTACACGAAAGTAACGTGAGTGCCCGATTGGACGATCTTATGAGCATCATTGAAACAGTGGAACAAATAGATCATTTCAACGGCAAGTTTGGACTTGTAGGGTCAAGTCTTGGGGGTTTTATTTCAATACTTGCTGCCTTGAGAACCGGTAAGAAGTT
Source organism: Desulfobacterales bacterium (assembly GCA_026983715.1). Classification (GTDB taxonomy): domain Bacteria; phylum Desulfobacterota; class Syntrophobacteria; order B119-G9; family B119-G9; genus B119-G9. Next base: position 26,385 of record JALSTM010000227.1, on the reverse strand, counting down.
TCCCCTTGTTACCTGGGCAACCCCTGTTTCTTTAAAACCGCTGGCTTCTCGCATCAGAAAAAGTTCTATCCTCCCCTTTATCCCGTCAGATAAATTTATCGAAGACTTGGAAAAATATAGTCCAGAGGAACATCTCCACGATATTGAGCAGATTCTTGTCTTACACGGAAGTAGAGACGAATTGGTGGATCCCCTAGATGCCTGCAAAATTTTTAATGGTGCCAGACTACCGAAAGAATTACATATTTTGAACGATGCTGATCACAGGTTCACTGACGAAAATGCCAGGCAACTTGCCGTGGATTTGACTTGCAGGTGGTTCTTGAAGTACCTTTTCTAAGTGCTTTCCACGTCTGTCCTTACCCTATTTGCCAACAAATGCGCCTGTCTGATGGGTTCTGGGATTCGGTAGGAGTTACAGCACCGGAGCACCAGCCTGATGCTTGACGGTATGTCAGAGAGGTGTCCGGGAGAAACGTAAATCGGCTTTACACCCGTGCGGGTTCTTAGAGCAACCCCGACCCTTTCTTTTTTGTAGTAGAGAGACTGATATTGCCCCTTTCTTGGACCAACATCTTTGTGAACCCCTACAAGCTTCGTTTTTGCACATCCTATGCTTGGAGTATCCAGTATCAACCCTATATGGCAGGCAAGTCCAAAACGACGCGTATGCGCAATCCCCTGTCCGTCGCAAAGAATAATTTCCGGTTTCTGCCCAAGACGTTCGCACAGTTCTATGATGAGAGGGGTCTCCCTGAAAGAAAGCAACCCGGGAATGTAGGGAAAGGTGACCCTGGCGGATGCAGCAAGCCGCTCATGTACCGTTAAGTCAGGAAGATGACACAAGACCACCGCTGCGAAAAGCTTGTCATTTCCCTTGGAATAGGAAACATCCGCTGCCGCAATCCATTGAGTTCGATGGGGGAGAGGGCATATCTTTACCCTCGATGCAAGTTTTTTCTGAATAGAGATAGCATCAGCCGGTGATACATTCCACTTGGCGAGGCTGTTTTCTCCAACTTCGAAATAAGAATACTCTACGTTACCTTTTTTCATCATCCGCACCTTGTAAATCCACACGACCTACACACAATACATCCACCTTCATGCTCTATTGCCGATCCGCATTCCGGGCACGCTCCCATCTCTGACAGAGCAGATGTAATCCCCGTCTTGGCATAGTTATTTATCACCTTTGCAATTGCATCGGAGCAAGAAACCACAAGTTGTCCATTGTGCCATACTGGGGAGGGACATCGGATACCCATAAGCTGTTTAACGATGTACTCAACCTTTACCCCTGACCTGAGTGCAAGAGAGATAAGCCGGCTCGTAGCTTCGATCTGTGAATAAGCACACCCACCAGCTTTTCCCATCTGGGCAAACACTTCACATATTCCATATTCATCACTGTTTATCGTAACGTAAAGTTTGCCGCATCCCGTAGATATTCGCTCTGTTACTCCTACCGTCCTGTCCGGTCTCGGACGAGGTTCCACCTGGGGGTACTTTGGATGCACAGGTGTGCTCAAAACCTGATCTGCCCTTGATCTGTCCCTATAAATCGTTATCCCCTTGCATCCAAGTTCATAAGCCAGCAGATATGCCTTCCGAACATCTTCCACACTGGCTTTAAACGGAAAATTAATGGTCTTGCTAACAGCGTTATCTGTATATCTTTGAAAGGCCGCCTGTATTCTGAGATGCCAACCAGGACTAATATCCCTGGCCGTAACGAAGACATCCCTCACGCTGCGAGGGACTTCCTCCATCTCCTTTATGCTACCTTTTTCCGAAACCTTCTTAAAAAGTTCTTGACTATAAAACCCCATCTCTTTTGCTGCTTTTTCAAACAGCGGATTGATTTCTACCAGTTCCTGGCCATCTAAAACCTTCCGGACAAAGGATACTGCAAATATAGGTTCAATCCCGCTTGAGCACCCAGCTATAATGCTTATGGTACCTGTGGGAGCAATAGTCGTGGTGGTTGCATTTCGCATGTAAGGAGTTTCGGGGTTGTCGTAAACAGAACCATGGTAATTGGGGAAGTTCCCCCTTTTTTCCCCCAGGCTCGCTGATGCAGCCTTTGATTCTTCCTGGACGAAAGACATTATTTCCCTGGCTATCTTCTCAGCCATCTCAGAATCGTAGCGAACATTTAGCTTTATCAACATGTCCGCAAAGCCCATGATTCCGAGGCCAATTTTCCGGTTTCCCCTGGTTTTGGCTTCGATCTCGGGAAGCGGATACCTGTTTATCTCTATAACGTTGTCGAGGAAATGAACTGCATCCCAGATGATTTGCTTCAATTCAGAAAAATCTATGGCCTTACTGAGAAATTCACGCACGTCCGAAAATTCTTCCAGAGCAGGGAAGCGGTCTCTAACTACCCTGGAAACGTTGATAGAACCGAGGTTACAGGATTCATAGGGAAGTAATGGTTGCTCCCCACAAGGGTTCGTCGCCTCTATTTCTCCCACGTGGGGCGTAGGGTTAGCGCGGTTGATCGCATCCAGGAAAATAAGACCTGGCTCACCACTTTCCCAAGCACTTTCTACAATTGTATCGAACAACGCTTTAGCAGAAACGCGCCTTACCTGATCCCCGGTCCTGGGATTAACCAGTCCCCACTCTATGTCTCTATCAACAGCTTCCATGAAACTGTCCGTTACTGCAACCGATAGATTAAAATTATTAAATTTGTTCGGATCCCGCTTACAGGTAACAAATTTCTCGATATCAGGATGATCAACTCTCAGTATCCCCATATTTGCGCCTCTGCGGGTGCCACCCTGCTTTATGGTCTCGGTGGCGACGTCAAATATCGCCATAAAGGATACAGGACCACTTGAAATTCCTTGAGTGGATAGGACCTGGTCGTTTTCCGGTCTTATCTTCGAAAAAGAAAACCCCGTTCCTCCTCCGCTCTTATGAATTATTGCTGTATTTTTAACTGCTTCGAAGATACTTTCTATTGAGTCCTCAACGGGAAGAACAAAACAGGCCGATAATTGCCCAAGTCTCCGTCCTGCATTCATCAATGTCGGGGAATTGGGGAGGAATTTTAGTGTTACCATAAGATTGTAAAACCTGGTAGCGATTTCAACGAGGTCCGCGGAGGGGTCAAATTTCTCATCGGCAGAAGCTACTGCCCTCGCCACTCTCCAGAAAAGCTCCTCTGGAGTTTCAGCGGGTTCTCCCTTTTCATTCTTCTTAAGATAGCGTTTTTTTAAGACAACAAGTGCATTTGAAGATATTTCCAAAGGCTTAACTGTCGGGGGTATTCTATCCATCTTACCACTAGTCAAAAAATGGTCAATATATGTCAATAAATTTTTAACAAGACCGGCTTCCAGATTGGCACCGTAATCTTAATGTACACCTCTAAAATAGTCAAAGAGAAATAATAACCATAATATCATTACGTTATGACAATACGTTGTGGGTAGATCCGCCGCGCAAATTCTTTGGCTATAATAAACTTTTGGCACTTTCTTTGCTCTCTCCAATACACAGTGGTGACATTGGCACCCTCCCATCCCCTATCCAGGCCCTCATCATTAGCCGTCATGGTGAGGGCTCTTTTTTTGTTCTTCTGTGACCGGTGAAATTATTTCATTAGATTGGCAAAATTGTACTTTATATGATAATGTTTTTTAATTATTGCGCTTAGCCAGTTACAACAATTTTTAGTTCTTGACAAATTCGGACAAAATCCGATAGAAAAACCAATTTATGATTCTCAGCCATATTTTCCGGCCATGAGAAGTACGGGATTCAATATATCGATGCGGGTATTTAACTAAGTAGCTAGAAGGAAGAGAGATTCATGAAAAGGACGTATCAGCCGAACAACTTGAGACGTAAAAGGACACACGGGTTTCGCGTGAGAATGTCAACAAAGGGAGGTCAAAAGGTAATAAAGCGGCGAAGAGCTAAAGGGAGGCACCGATTATCTGTGTAATTGGATAAAAAAGGATAAAACGACAAGGGATGGTCGGATGAGCTTACGCAAGAAATCTATTAAAGGTGCACGCAGTCGCGCATGATCTCGTGGGGGAATTTTCTTTTAAAAAGAATGAACGAATTCGGAGTCAAAGAGATTTTCTCGCTGTCAAGAAAGAGGGTAAACGGATATCTACGAGAAATTTTATTCTGCTTGTGAAACCCAATGGCTTGCACCATAACCGGTTGGGGATAATTGCGAGCAGGAAAATAGGCAATGCGGTTCGCCGCAACCGCATAAAAAGATGTGTTCGAGAATTTTTCAGGTTGAACAAGGCAAAGTTTGCACCTCCCCCGAAAGACATTTTGATCATAGCCAAGAAAGGGGCGAACCGGCTTGATACCAGTAGCATAACAAAAGAGCTTCTGCCGATTTTAACCAAGCCGGATTTATGCAGAACATGATAAAATCACTCTTGATCAATACAATTCGCTTTTATCAGAGATTTGTGTCGCCATTGAAGCAACCGTGCTGTAGATTTGAGCCTACCTGTTCCCAGTTTGCCTGCGAAGCCATTGCAACGTTCGGCGTGGCAAAAGGGACGATTCTAGCCCTCTGGCGTATCTTGCGTTGCCATCCCTTCCATCCCGGTGGATATGATCCCGTTGAGAAATACTGCAAATAACTTGTATGGAAAAACCGGAGGAATTTCCAGATCATGGAGAAAAGAACTCTATTGGCTTTTGCCCTCAGTTTGTTGGTATTGCTGGTCTGGCAATCTATGTTTTACAAGCCACCACAAAAGGCTAAAACAAAGCAAAAAACAGAAGCTACCCAAAAGGTTAAAAAGAAACAAAAAAGAGAGGTAAAGGAAACCGCAAAAAAGGCTCCCACGGAGAAGGAGAAAACTATCAATCCTGCCCCTATAACTCCTCCTCAAAAGATTACCGGAAAGACAGTGGTTGTGGAAACCCCAAACTTCAGGGCTGTTTTTTCCACAAAGGGTGGGTTACTTAAGAGTTTTAAACTAAAAAAATACAGGGAAAACATTGAAAAGGATTCTCCTCCCAAGGAGCTAGTTACGATAAAAGACGTAGGATACTATCCTTTTTTTACGGAATTGCTTAATGATTCTGATGCAGCGATAGGGTACACCGAATACAAGGCTAGCACAGACAAACTGGTGGTAGATCCTGGCACCAAAGAGGCAAAACTCGTGCTTAGTGCTGAGTCACCGAAGGGAATAAAAGTTATCAAAACTTTTACTTTTTACCCTGACAACTATCTGTTCGACATGGATGTAACCCTAGAAAATACGGGGACCAAAGCACTATCGGATACTCTCACGATAAACATGTTCAACACACCGTACGAAAAGAAGCAAAGCCGGCTGAATGCCAACAGAGTAGCCGTTTTGTCCAAGAAAGGCCTCCACGAATACAATGAAAAGAAAATACGCAAATCGGCACCGAAGATTCCAGGCCCTTTCAAGTGGATAGGTTACGAAAACAACTATTTTATAAGTGCGATGATTCCCCGTTCGGAGAACGGATACAGTGTATCCTTGGTAATGGTAGATGAAAACACACATCTCGTTAGGACCGTGTTTTTTACACCTCGATTCTTCGTTAAACCCGGTGATAAGAAAGATTTCGACCTGAGATTTTTTATCGGTCCCAAGGATCTAACTGTTCTAAAGGAAGCAAACTACGATCTGGCAAAATCGGTCAACTTTGGGTGGTTCGATATAATTGCGAAACCGCTCTTGTGGTTTATGGACTATATTTACAAGTATGTTCACAACTACGGCATAGCAATTATTATTGTAACGGTCGTTATTAAGATTTTGTTCTGGCCATTGACTCATAAGAGTTACGAGTCGATGAAGACCATGAAGAAGCTGCAGCCGAAGATGGCTGCCATTAGAGAGAAGTATAAAAACGATAGAGAAAAGATGAACCAGGAGCTAATGAATCTCTATCGTACCTACAAAGTCAACCCTGTAGGGGGATGTTTACCGATGATTTTACAAATCCCCGTGTTTTTTGCCCTCTACAGGATGCTGTACGGAGCAATAGAACTGAGGCATGCTCCCTTTTGTCTGTGGATCAATGATCTCTCAGCCCCGGATCGCCTCAATATCGGTTTTAACATCCCCTATCTCGGGGGATTGCCGGTTCTTACGATCCTTATGGGCGTTTCCATGTTCATCCAGCAAAAAATGACTCCCACGGGTGGCGATCCACGGCAAGAAAAAATGATGCTACTGATGCCAGTTGTGTTCACAGTATTTTTTGTAAACTTCCCTTCCGGCCTAGTACTTTACTGGCTGGTAAATAACATTCTATCGATTGGTCAGCAGTATTTGATTAACAAAAAAGCGTAGAGACAAAAAGACAGAGAATCTTTCACGAAACGGTACGGGAATGTGATTGTTGTGGAAAACATGAAGAAACCAATACGTTAAGCTGCTGATATGCAAGGGTGTGGGAAGGTTTCTAAGACGGAGGAACAAGATGGTTGAATCCAGGGAATTTGAGGGTAAGACGGTTGAAGAAGCTATAGATAAAGCGTGCAGAGAACTCAACCTTAAAAGAGAGCAACTTCAAATCGACGTAATCACATCAGGGTCAAGCGGGATTTTCGGTATTGTTGGCACGAGGAAGGCAAGAATAAGGGTCAGTCCAAAGGAAATGTTGCCCGATGACCAGGTAAAACTGGCCAAGGAAGTTTTGGAAAACATTTTGAATACCTTCGACGTCCCAGTAGTGGTGGAAGGTAGCGTAAAAAATGACCAGATTTACCTTGACATCATTAGTAATGGCTCAGGGCTCTTCATTGGGCGTCGTGGCCAAACCTTGGACGCTCTGCAGTACATAGTTAACAAGATTGTCAAAAAAGAAATATCACGGTGCCTGCCCATCGTGGTTGATTCAGAAAACTACCGAGAAAGGCGTAAGAAGTCCCTTGTTGACCTGGCCAAGCAATTGGGACGGAAAGCAAGAAAGTCGAGTAAACCCGTTGCAAGCAGCCCCATGAATGCTCACGACAGGAGGATTATTCACCTGACGCTTAAAAAGGAAAAAGGAGTTAGAACAAAGAGCAAGGGTGAAGGGGCTTTTCGGAAAGTTGTGGTTTTCCCCGTTAGAAAGGGAAACTCAACCAGAGGCGGAGCACAGGGTTCCAGTTCCCGAAAAGATCCGCCTCAAGCGGGAAGAGATGAGTAGCGTACACTCTTTCGATGATACCATTTGTGCGCTGGCAACCCCGGTTGGAGAAGGAGGCATCGGGATCATAAAGATCAGCGGTTCCGATGCTCTCCAAATAGCAAGAAGACTGTTCAAGCGCAGTCCACCAGTAGATTCCTTTGAATCTCACCGTCTCTATTACGGAACAATCGTAGACCCTAGAAGTGGTGCCGTACTTGATGAGGTTCTCCTTTCCTACATGCGGGCTCCCAGGACCTACACAAGAGAAGATGTAGTGGAGATAAACTGCCACGGCGGCCCCATGGTTTACAAGCGAATTCTTGATCTCGTTCTAGAAAGCGGAGCCAGGATGGCCGAACCAGGAGAGTTTACCAGGAGAGCCTTTCTTAACGGAAGAATCGATCTCACCCAAGCAGAAGCCATCATCGATCTTATCAAGACAAAATCTGAACGTGGCATAGAACTAGCTGCCCAATACCTCCGGGGAAAATTCCATGATCAAATCGACAAATGGCGATCTGCATTAACAAACGTGCTGGTTTATATTGAAGCATGTATCGATTTCCCGGAAGACATAGAAGAAGAAACAGAAACTGACAGACTTGTAAGAGATCTCCAACATAAAATTCTCAACCCAATAAAAGAAACTCTTTCTAACTATGACAGCGGGCGCATCCTTCGCGAAGGACTAAAAATGGTGATCGTGGGCAAGCCCAACGTTGGCAAATCTTCCTTATTGAATGCCCTACTTCGAGAAGACAGGGCCATTGTGTCCGAGATACCTGGCACAACACGAGACACCATAGAAGAATCCTTCTCGCTAAAAGGTATACCAATTCACATTATCGATACTGCCGGCTTAAGGGCACCAGGAGACAAGGTGGAAGCCCTGGGCATTACAAGGGCAAGGGGTAGGCTTGCCGAGGCTGATTTTGTATTGTTTGTAATCGATGGCAGTATGCCACTCGAAAAAGAAGACTTTGAAATTTATGAGGAAGTGAAGGACAAGGAAGGACTTATCGTTTTAAATAAAATCGATCTCCCTGAAAAAGTTAACAAGGCAGAGGTGGAAAAAGCATTTCACTCCTTTCCTGTTGTACCTGTTTCGGTTCGAGAAGGAACCGGCCTCGGTAACCTTGAAGAACAAATCTTCGAACAAGTAATAAAAGCCCGAATAGACTACGATAGATCATTGCTTGCTCCAAACCTGAGACACAAGAAATGCCTGGAACAAACAGCAGAATATATCAACAATGCCATCACTTTGCTAAGACGCGGAGATAGCCCTGAATTAATCGCTTTTGAACTTCACCAGGCAATGGACAAACTATCTGAAATAGTCGGTGAAAACGTAGGAGAAGATATTCTGGATCACATATTCAGCCAGTTTTGCATTGGGAAATAAGTGGAATATTCTGGGAAATTAATAGATTGGCACAAGTTAGCTGCGGACGTAGACGTAAAGCTTAGCACTCAAGCCGTTGAAATATTTGACCTTTATCTAGCAGAACTGCTCAAATGGAATAGAAGGTTCAATCTCACTGGAATAAAAGACCCCCGTAGAATCCAGATAAAGAATTTCCAGGACTCCATGGCCGTGTCGAAGCTCATTTCTACAAAAAACGTTTCCGTGGTTGATATCGGCTCCGGTGCAGGATTCCCTGGTTTTGTACTGAAAATTGTAAAGCCTCAATTTCATTTCCATCTGATAGAACCGAGCAATCACAGGTATAATTTCTTGTGTCATTTAAAAAGGCTACTAAAACTTGAAGGCTTAGACATTCATAAAGGTAGCATCGAAAAGTGGTTCTGCGATTTTGAAAACGTCTGGAAAAGTGAGTCACTATTTTTTATTTCCAGAGCATGGAAAAAACCAGGCGAAGTTGTATCCATTCTGGGATCCAGGCTCATCAGGAAACGCTCTGGAATAATAGTTATGCTTGGTTCACGGTATAAGGAAGAGCTGGCGAATCTTGCTTCCGTCTCTAGAAAATCCCTTTTACGCATAACGGCATGCCAGAAAGTGACATTAACGGAAAAAGCCGGATTCCGTGTCAATGTGCTCTTACAACGCCTTAACTAAACAACCATCGTCTATAGACAAGGGGGGCATCAGAGGTGATTAAAATCACTTCTTGGTGCCAGACTACGCCGGTTGTCATGCCGACCTCCTGATCTAGTCAGGAGCTTCCTAATTATTGTGCTAAACAAAAACCTGAATCCGTGATCGTTCACTTAGGCCGCAGATGTAAGGAAGAGCCTGGCGGGCGATGACGCCGAAGATGCGGTGCAGGTGGACGACCGGTAGGGCGTAAAAAGAGCGTTAGACAAAGTGAAGTATAATGAATGCCGACTTTATTGCTTGTAATCAGCATGTTAGACATATTAGACAAATCAGCCATGAAGCTCCGTCACGGACTCAGGGAAAAGCTAGAGTACAGTCATTGCGAGTGCAGCGAAGCAATCTCCAATATTTGGATATTCCAAGGAGATTGCTTCGTCTCCCCCACCCATTTTAAGCCTACATCTCGATATTAACTCGAAAACATCATCATAAAGTGGGTGCGGGATCCTCGCAATGACAGAATGTTGCAAATGTTTTTTGGGAATCGGCATGCTAGTCAAGGGTAAGCTTTGATCCGGCTTACAAAAATTGCAAGGAGAGCAATCGATGGATTCACGGTTCCATAGATGTGACAAGTCACTTTGCGACAATAAAAACTTTTCTTAGCCTAAAGACGAGGGGTTTCCACGATCAAGAAAGAGTCATTAACCTTCACCAAGTTCTTTCTCAATTATTTGCTGTTTTACTTCCTGCTGAAGTTTTTCCAGCTCCTCGCTTATTTCAACCCTGAGCTTCTTTTCGGCATCCAAGGTTTTGAGTTGCTGCGGTAACCTCTTGAATTCCTTTTCAAACCTCATCTTTACGGCTTGCAGGTCATCTGGTTCTCTCACCCTTTTCCCCGAAACCATAAAGGTTTGAAGCAAAGTCTGAGCACTGGGATAGTTCTCACCTTTAAGTCCCAGGGTATCATGGTCAATGAAACCATCAGGATCAAAAAACCTGAAAACCTGCTTTGCCCCTACGTAGGTAACTTTCCCAGTGCTTAACTTCATCACTGGTCTTCCGTCATACTGCACCAACTTGTAAGCCATATCAAAATAAGGGGCGTCAGCGGAGACTCCCATTTTGGTTCCAACCCCGAAGGCATCAATCTTAGCACCTCTATTCAACACATCAGCTATCTTGAATTCATCGAAACCGCCACTGGCAAAAATCTGGACATCCCTCAACCCATTTTCGTCGAGAATTTCTCTAACTTTAATACTCAACTCTACCAGGTCTCCACTATCAAGTCTCACCCCGCGCAACTGGTTGCCTTTTTCGGCTAATTCTTTTGCCACTTTTACCGCGTGTTTAGTACCAGCTATCGGGTCAAAAGTATCTACAAGTAACACGGTATTCTGAGGGAAAGTCTCAGCAAAGGCTCTAAAGGCTTCAATTTCAGACGGGAAGCTCGTGATGTAGGAATGAGCCATGGTACCAAATACCGGAATACCATAAATTTTACCGGCAAGGACATTACTTGTACCTATGAAACCCGCTAGAAAACTGGATCGGGCCACTTTTAGCCCTGCATCAATACCTTGTGTTCGCCTTAAGGCGAAATCAACCAACCGACGACCCCGGGCAGCATTCACACATCTGGCAGCCTTAGTGGCTACCATTGTCGAAAGATTTATCATGTTTATCACCAGGGTCTCGACGAGTTGGGCCTCGATTATTGGTGCAGTAACTTCGAGAACGGGTTCGTCTTTAAAAAAAATAGTCCCCTCCGGCATGGCCCTGACCTGGCCAGTGAACTTCATATTTCCAAGATAGTCTAGGAATTCCGGCTTAAAGATGCCAAGAGTGTCCAAATAATCGAGATCTTCCTTCTGAAAACGAAAATTTTCTAAGAACCCAAGAAGCTCCTCTACTCCGGCTGCCACAAAAAAGTTTCTATTACTGGGATATGCCCGAATAAAAAGACTGAACGTTGCGGGAGCACTCATATTTTGTTCCAGGTAACTGGCTGCCATGGTCAACTGGTAAAGATCGGTAACGAGCTCTGGACGGCATTCCGGGATGCATTCCATCTTTTCCCTTCCTATTTTTGTCAAAGGCAAAAAAATTTGGTGACTTTTAGTCCAATTTAAAGTTAATAAAAGCTAACGTTTTGGATTAAAGATTAACTCAGTCCGCACGAGAAACAAATAAGTGATAATTTTTCCTTTAGAAAACAGTAGCCGGTCTTGGCAAGTATTTGCGTGAAAGCTATTATATAAGCGGTGATATTCCGCTGGAATTGCCCATTAAAGTAACAGAGAATTACCCGGAAAACAAGAACTAAAAGATCTTGCACAGGTCTGGGACTGGTATAAAATAAGAACACTTCTCGGAGGTTTCACAGACAGGATGAACTCTGCGATTAGAGCAACGCTGGTACTGGAAGATGGAAGGGTTTTCAAGGGAAGAGCCTTTGCCTCGGAAGGCGAAACTCTTGGTGAGGTAGTATTCAACACGAGCATGACAGGTTATCAAGAGGCCCTCACCGATCCCTCCTATCATGAACAAATTCTAACCATGACTTACCCTCTCATAGGGACCTACGGTATAAACGACGAAGATAATGAATCTAGCCGCGTGCAAGTTGCCGGCTTTATTGTCAAAGAGTACCAACCTGTGCCCAGTAACTGGAGGAGTAAGAAAACGCTAAAAACGTTCCTTGAAGAACACGGGGTTATAGGGATCGAAGGAATTGACACCAGAGCACTGACCAGACACATCAGAGTCGCCGGTGCCATGAAAGGCATCATCTCTACCGAAACCGACAATGTAAAGAAACTTCTTGAAAAGGTAAAAGAATACCCCGGTCTGGTTGGAAGGGATATAACGAGAGAGGTTGCCTGCAATTCTCCTTACTTGTGGCAGGACGACGGCCCGCTTCCTTCAAACACGTGGCAGGATGCTACTCATCCGTATAAGGTTGTAGCCTTGGACTTTGGCATAAAGTATAATATCGTGAGAGAGCTAACCAAGGCAGGATGCCAGGTTATTGTGATGCCCGGCTCAACGCCCGCACGAGACATCCTTGCTCTTCAACCCGATGGAGTGTTTTTATCTAACGGTCCCGGCGATCCTGCTCCTGTAACATACGGCATTTCTGTGGTAAGAGACTTACTCGGAAAGGTGCCTATCTTTGGGATATGCCTAGGGCATCAATTGCTAGGACTGGCCGTTGGTGCCAGGACATTCAAGCTGAAATTTGGTCATCGAGGTTCTAACCAGCCGGTATTGAATCTGTCAACAGGAAGGATTGAAATAACGTCCCAAAACCATGGATTCTGTGTTGATGTGGAATCGCTTCCTTCCGAAAAGGCTGAAACAACCCACGTAAATCTAAACGATAGAACTTCTGAGGGAATGAAGTTAAAGGATGTTCCAGCCTTTAGCGTACAGTACCACCCCGAAGCTGCCCCGGGACCTCATGACGCTCTATATTTGTTCGAAGAATTCAAGAAATTAATCGACCAGTGGCGATCCAGACCTGTACCAATATGAAATCTTGTTACCAGTTGCTTTAAGGAGGGAGAACAGAGACATCGATGCCAAAGCGAACTGATATCGAAAAAATACTCATTATAGGTTCCGGACCAATTATTATAAGCCAAGCATGTGAATTCGATTATTCCGGCACACAGGCTTGTAAGGCGCTGAGAGAGGAAGGCTACGAGATCGTTCTTGTTAACAGCAATCCTGCCACCATCATGACCGATCCGGACATGGCTCACCGCACGTATATTGAGCCCATAACGCCGGAAGTGGTAGCTAAGATAATAGAAAAAGAGCGCCCTGATGCTCTCCTGCCAACGCTGGGTGGCCAAACAGGCCTGAACGTGGCAGTTGAAGTGGCTGAAATGGGCATCTTGGAACAGCACGGGGTTGAAATGATTGGGGCATCTCTAGACGTAATAAAGAAAGCCGAAGACAGGCAATTGTTCCGTGATGCCATGACAAATATAGGGCTTAGAGTCCCAAAAAGTGGCATAGCTCGGAACATGGAAGAAGTTCGACAGATAGCAGAAATTATCGGCTTTCCCATCATTGTTAGGCCATCTTTTACACTGGGTGGTACCGGCGGTGGAGTTGCCTTTAACAAGGAGGACCTCGAGACTCTGGCAAAATCCGGCCTTAGCTTGAGCCTCATTAACCAGGTAATGCTAGAAGAGTCTGTTTTGGGCTGGAAAGAGTTCGAACTGGAAGTAATGAGAGACCGAATGGACAACGTTGTCATCATTTGTTCCATAGAAAACTTTGATCCCATGGGAGTTCATACTGGCGATTCGATCACCGTTGCCCCCGCCCAAACCCTCACCGACAGGGAATACCAGAAAATGAGAGATGCGGCCATCGCTATCATGAGGGAAATTGGCGTAGAAACAGGGGGATCAAACGTACAATTTGCCATCAATCCAAGAGACGGAGAGCTCGTTGTCATCGAAATGAACCCCCGGGTTTCACGATCTTCGGCACTGGCTTCCAAGGCAACTGGCTTTCCCATAGCAAAGATCGCCGCCAAGCTCGCCGTGGGATACTCCCTCGATGAAATACCAAACGATATTACTCGCGAGACCATGGCTTCCTTTGAACCCACCATTGATTACTGTGTTGTTAAGATACCAAGGTGGACTTTTGAAAAATTTCCCAAGGCAGAAGACATTCTCGCCACGTCTATGAAGTCAGTCGGAGAAATAATGGCCATCGGAAGAACCTTCAAGGAGGCGCTTCAGAAAGGAATCAGGTCACTGGAAATCAACATGTTTGGCTTCCCTGATAACATTTCAATCGGATCGAATGACGAAAATGGTGGTGATACTTCGGATTACATAGAACGCCTGAAGGCGGAGCTTAGAAGACCCAGTTCGAAGAGGTTGTTTCTGTTGGCCCATGCTATCCGGTTCGGAATGTCGCTTAAAGAAATTTATAATGCAACTGGCATCGATCCCTGGTTTCTTTACAACATAAAACAGATTCTACAGATAGAAGAAGACCTGAAAAAGGGGAAATATTCCATAGATGTTGACACACTGAGAAAAGCCAAGGAATGCGGTTTTTCTGATCGAAGGCTTGGAGAATTGATAGGGTTGAGCGAAACTGAAGTTCGGGAAAGAAGAAAGCAGCTTGACGTTAAGCCAGTATATAAACTGGTTGACACCTGTGCCGCCGAATTCGAAGCATATACTCCTTACTACTATTCAACCTACGAGGAAGAAAACGAGGCGAGACCATCAAATAGAAGAAAGGTTGTCATCCTTGGCGGTGGCCCCAACAGAATTGGCCAGGGTATAGAATTTGACTACTGTTGTGTTCATGCTTCCTTTGCCTTGAGAGAAGAAGGCTGGGAAAGCATAATGGTTAACTCGAACCCCGAGACCGTGAGCACCGATTACGATACATCTGACAAGCTCTACTTTGAACCTCTCACCCTTGAAGATGTACTCCACATAATAGAAACTGAAAAACCAAACGGTGTTATAGTCCAGTTTGGAGGGCAAACTCCGCTTAACCTCTCCCTTGACCTTGCAAAGGCCGGTGTTCCTATCATAGGAACCCCACCAGAAGCCATAGACAGGGCAGAAGATAGGAAAAGGTTCCAGGAATTGTTACTAAAACTCGGTTTACGCCAGCCCGACAATGCCATTGCATTTACGGGCGAAGAAGCTATTGCCGCGGCCAGAGAAATCGGATTTCCCGTGCTGGTACGTCCATCGTACGTTCTGGGTGGTCGAGCAATGGAAATTGTTTACAGCGAAAGCGAGTTGCTTGCCTTCATGAAAGAAGCGGTTCATGTTTCCCCAGGTCACCCAATCCTTATAGATAAATTCCTTGAGGATGCTACAGAAGTTGACGTTGACGCAATCAGCGATGGTAAAATTACGGTAATCGGCGGTATTATGGAACACATTGAAGAAGCCGGTATACACTCCGGTGATAGCGCATGCGCCTTACCACCCATTTCTCTTGAGAAAAAAATAGTGGATGAAATCAAAAGGCAAACCAAGTTAATATCATCAGAACTGGGCGTAATAGGGTTGATGAACATCCAGTATGCAATCAAGGACGGTAAAATCTACGTTCTTGAGGTCAATCCGAGGGCTTCAAGGACTATTCCTTTCGTCAGCAAAGCCATAGGTATTCCCCTGGCCAAGCTCGCTACAAAAGTTATGATAGGGAAAAGCCTTGAAGAACTCGGGTTTACGGAAGAAACAACCCCAGGTTACATTTCTGTCAAGGAAGCGGTGTTCCCCTTTAACAGATTCCCTAGGGTAGATACGTTGCTTGGCCCTGAAATGAAATCCACCGGTGAGGTTATGGGAATCGATAGTAACTTTGGCCTGGCTTTTGCCAAGGCACAGTTTGGAGTTGGATTTACCCTGCCAACAGAAGGGAACGTGTTTTTAAGTGTCCGGGATAAAGATAAGCGGGCGCTAGTACCCGTGGCTAGAAAACTCGTACAAATGGGCTTCAAGATTCTGGCCACCAGGGGAACTTCCAGGTACCTCGCAGCAGAGGGAATTAAAAACAAGAAGGTAAACAAGATCAGGGAAGGTCGTCCACACGTGGTCGATTATATCAAAAACGGTGAGATACAACTGGTGATAAATACAAGCATGGGGAAAAAGACTGTATCGGATTCGTATCAAATACGGCGAGCAACCCTTGTCTATAATATACCTTACGCAACAACCATCTCCGGTGCAAATGCCCTTGTGGACGGAATTGCAGCAATAAAAGGAGGCAATTGGGGAGTCAAACACATTCAAGATTATCATTCTGCGAGCAAGGTAAAACTGAGCGTAGCCGAGGTGGAACAACGTGAAGCGGTTGCAAGATAGCAAAAGGGGGAGAGAAACTTGATGCCATCATTTCGACCTTCCAGAAAAGAGGAATGTGGTCTTTTCGGAGTTTACGGACATCCTGATGCTGCCAAGCTGACCTATTTCGGACTTTATGCCCTCCAGCACAGAGGCCAGGAAAGTGCAGGTATTGTAGCTTCGGACGGTTGTAACATTGTTGAACACAAGAGCATGGGGCTTGTATCAGAAATTTTCGATGAAAATACACTTCAAAAACTTGTTGGAAGCCTGGCTGTCGGGCACGTGAGGTATTCCACGACCGGCTCTTCCATCATCGCCAATGCTCAACCATTCCTGGTCAATTACGCCGGTGAGTACTATGCCATAGCACACAACGGAAACATAGTAAATGCCGAGGCCATTAGAAGATCCCTGGAAAAAAAAGGGTCCATTTTCCAGTCGACAATGGATTCAGAAGTAGTTGTTCACCTTATGGCACATTTTATGAGCGACGGTCTGGAACAATCCCTTATAAAAACGTTTTCCGAGGTGAAAGGGGCCTATTCGATACTAATCGGTACCAGAAAAAAACTAATCGGAATTCGAGACCCCCATGGTTTCCGCCCTCTATGTATCGGGAAACTAGATGGCGCATATATCCTGGCATCCGAGACATGTGCACTTGATTTAATCGGTGCCAGCTACCTCAGGGACGTGGAGCCGGGAGAGATGGTGTTTATAGACGAAAAAGGTCTAAAATCAATAAAGCCTTTCGCGGCGGTTCGTCCCGCCTATTGCATATTCGAATTCATATATTTTGCGAGACCGGACAGTAACATTTTTGGTCAGAATGTCTACCTTTGCAGAAAACGCCTTGGACATATTCTTGCCAGGGAATACCCGATTGACGCAGACCTGGTAATGCCTTTTCCGGATTCCGGCAATTATGCGGCTCTGGGATATACCGAAAAATCCGGTCTCCCCCTTGAAATGGGCGTAATAAGGAATCATTACGTGGGACGTACGTTCATACAACCTACCCAGGCAATGAGAGATTTTGCCGTAAAGGTAAAACTTAACCCCGTAAAGGAGTTGTTAAAGGGGAAAAGGATAATTATAATCGAGGACTCAATTATTAGAGGCACTACAAGCAAAACCAGGATAAAGACTCTTAGAGAAGCAGGGGCTCGGGAAATTCACATGCTTGTTAGCTGCCCCCCTCATCGGTACCCCTGCCCCTATGGAATTGATTTTTCCACCAGGGGCGAACTGATTGCTGCCACGCATAGCGTCGAAGAAATAAGGAGGTTCATCGGGCTCGATTCCCTTGGGTATTTGAGCGTTGACGGGCTAATAGAAGGAACGGGAACCGACGGCAATAATTTTTGCCTAGCCTGTTTCACGGGAGATTATCCGGTGAAATACGATCCGAGTTTGTCCAAGTACTGTTTTGAACGATGAAAATTGCACGAGATCAGGTCAACAAGACTATAGGGGTGAACAGAAATTTACGAATGAACGAAATTATTTCCGAAGCCAGGAAGGTACTTGAAATAGAAGCTGCCGGAATCCAGGGGCTCGTGGGAAGTATTGACCAAAATTTCTACCAGGCAGCGAGATGGATCCTTGAGAATAAGGGAAGAATAATCATAACCGGTATAGGTAAATCAGGAATCGTGGGGCGTAAAATCGTGGCAACTTTTTGCAGTACAGGTACCCCTGCGCTTTTCCTCCACCCGGTGGAAGCTCAACACGGTGATCTGGGAATGGTTTTGCCCACGGACCTTGTACTCGCTCTTTCCAACAGCGGGGAGACCGAAGAGTTGAATGCTATTTTGCCAACCTTAAAAGAGTTAGGAGTCAAGATAATCGCTCTCACCGGGAACCTCGAATCTACTTTGGCAAGACAGGCAGATCTTGTTATTTATTCGGGAGTAGAACGGGAAGCCTGCCCACTGGGTCTTGCCCCAACCGCTAGTACGACCGCGATGCTAGCACTTGGGGACGCACTTGCGGTTGTACTGGTTAAGATGAGAGACTTTAAAATTTGCGATTTCCAGAGATTTCACCCGGGGGGACACCTGGGAGAGCGGCTAAAGGTATCTCTTAATCGAGTGATGCGCACCGGTGACCAGGTGCCCCTGGTCAAAACGGGGACGCTGCTACTGGATGCCATAAAGGAAATGGACAGGAAGCAACTGGGTGCCACCCTTGTGGTTGATGAAAGCAAAGACCTCAAAGGAATAGTTACAGACGGAGACTTGAGGAGGGTGCTCTTGAGTCACAATGACCTCAATGGCATCCTAGTGGATCAAATTATGACGAAAAACCCGAAAAGAATAAAAGCAGGACGGTCCGTGGCAGAAGCTCTGGAAATGATGGAAAGGCACCTTATAACCGTTTTACCCATAGTAGACGATGAAGAAGAGCTTTTAGGAGTACTTCATTTACATGACCTGCTTGGTCAGGGAAAGATAAGATTTTCGCAATGAAAAATTTCAGCCCCCCGAGAGGACTAATTGTAAACTTGGCTTTACCAGCCGGAGAGGAACCGGTTGCCGGAGATTTCCTCCGCCTCATAAACATGGTATCCGGCAAGGTTAGCGGAATTCTCATTGATCCTCTATACTGGGCTCCAACCATGGAAATTTTAAAGTACCAGTGCCTGTTTCTGGAAAGATGCCTAGAAATTATCCCCCCGGAGTTAGCCTTATTCATCGTAATGACCGGTCACAACGAAGATGAAACCAGGGAAAATTTCTTGTGCCTTAATAGAAAGATAAAAGGGTTAAGTGAAGAAAGACCTATCTATCTTGCCGACTTGCCCCTCGCTTATCACAGCAATAGGGGGCTTCCGGACTACTACAGGGAATTACTTTCTGGCACGGATGTGTCCCTGGTAATAATAAATGATCCAGAAGGAATTTTTCACCCAAAACATTTTTTTAAAAGGAAAAATATTATTCCCAGTGTTCTCAGAAAACTTGCTGACGTTCCAAACATTCGTGGACTGATAAATTCTTCTGATCTTAAGAGAAGTCTGAGCTATTCGTGGATTATGAGAGATCAAATGGAGTTTAGAATTTATGATGGAAAGGAAAGTTTCTTCCTGGAGAATCCAAGCAAAAGCGGACTTGTTTCTATCACCGCTAACCTTTTTCCCTCAAGCTGGCGGCTAGTTATCGACTCGTCACTGGGCACAGAAGACTTAACATGTTTTCCGGATCAGGTGAAAGAAAGATGGTACGTCGGACGCTTTCTCCAGGAAATAGCAAGAGAAATAGAGGCCCATGCACCAATTTTTATAAGGTATGTCCTCAATTACTGGGGTATTTTCCAGGACCCACCCCGTTCTTATCCTAACAACCACTTTGAAACTCAGGCACTACATTTTGTAAGAAATCACCCAGAGCCTGATAAAATTCATCCTCTTTAATACAGTGAAAGTCTATGTATTCCCAGTTTATCTACTTTCTGGTAGCTTTAACACTTTACTCTCTCCAACACCCCGAGAAAAGCCCACCTTATTCGGGGTTTGTGACGCTGATCCTATGCATGACGCTTCTACTCGGTTTTACGCTTGTTGCAGCCTATTCTTTTTCAGTACTCGGGAAAAGGATCAAGCTAGGCATTGCCTCCGTGAGGGAATACCAGGGTGTGGAGTTTCGCCTTACCACTCTCGCTCTTGGGTTCATGGGAATTCACATTTATGTGATTGGAATAAAGTATTACATTGACCTGATACCATTTGCAGAAGACCTAATAACTTTTTCAGGCGTTATGGCTCTTCTGCTCCTGTGGTTACATCAGGTTATTATTTGGTTTTTTGGCTACAAATACCAGCAATTTCCGGGCGATACCGTACTGGGTCGAACTGCCTTTATAAAAGCTAATATCAATTTTAACCTTGGAATTCTTGCACCTTGGTTTATCATTTCCTTTGCAGTAGACCTCGTTCAATTGATCCTTAAGGCCGTCCAGATCCCCTTTCTTTCCACTGATATGGGGAACCTTGTCTTGATCCTTACACTCCTGGTGGTTTTCGCCTGTTTCGGACCGGTATTGATAATCCGTTTCTGGAAATGCCGCCCTCTTCCACCAGGCTTTTACAGGGAAAATATTGTCAATTTTTGTCGCAGGCATAATTTCCAGTTCAAGGAGATTTGTCTCTGGCCGATCTTTTTCGGTAGGGTTCTCACCGCGGGTGTCATCGGATTCTTGCCCAGGTGGCGATACTTACTCATTACAGAAGCCCTTTTGAACGTACTCACGCCTGAAGAAATCCGGGGGGTGGTTGCACATGAAATGGGTCACGTGAGACGTTATCATTTGCCTCTCTACCTCTTCCTGCTGATAGCATATGCAGTATTGATGTACACCCTCTGGGACGCTGTATTTCTTTTATTTCTCCAGATTAGACCCCTTGCCGAACTTATCATGGAAGCATCTAGGAACCCCGACGTAATCGCACTTGTAACCTCGCTTCCCTTAATCGTGTTGTTGATTTTTTACTTCCGGTACATTTTTGGCTATTTCATGAGGAATTGCGAACGCCAGGCCGATTTGTACGCGTTAAAAGCCCTTGGAAAAGCAGAACCGCTGGTGAGTGCCCTTGAAAAAATAGGCATTCTATCAGGAAATACCAGAGATATTCCGAGTTGGCACCATTTTAGCATAAAAGAACGGGTTGAATACCTGGTTAAAAGCGAGGCGGATCCTTCCTACATCGAGAGACATGACAAGAAGTTATATCTATCTTTCATTCTATTCTTCCTCACGTTTTCAATACTTTGCTGGGGTGGTATTGAGTTCAAGGGAAGCTCACTTGAAAAACAACTAAGAGCACGGGTTGAACTCCACTGGTTACAAAGCGAAAGGGCCAAAACAGCCCTGAACGAGGCACAATTTAGCCTGGCAGTGGGCTCTCTTATGCTTCAACAGGGAAAGATCGACCTTGCTTACGAATTTTTAAAAAAGGCCGTAGAACTTGATCCCGCAAATCCTGACGCATTGAACAACCTAGCGTGGCTTTACGTTACTTCAAAAGATAGGAGGTTCTTTCGTCCAAAACTGGGCCTTGAACTGGCAAGGAAGGCGGTATTATTAAAGGAAGCTCCATATACCCTAGACACCCTTGCTGAAGCTTACTTTGTTAATGGAAATGCTAGGAAGGCAATTGAGATAACCAAAAGGGCGATAGCTTTGAAACCCGAAAACAGATCCTACTACCTGAAGCAGTTAAAGAAGTTTTCTAATGCCAGTACCTAATTCACTGGAAATCAGAACCACGACAATTGTACCTCCACTGGTTATGGCCCCCATGGCCGGGATAACTCACAACCCGTTCAGGGTTCTCGTTGAGGAAATTGGTGGATGTGGCCTGTTTTACACCGAGATGTTGAGCGCCGCGGCCGTGGCCAACGAATCTCCAGGACGATCTTTTTACTTGCAGAATCATCTCAAGCACACGCCGCTTTTTTACCAGCTTCTGGTATACGAACCATCGCAAGTGGCTCCGGCCCTGGAAAAGCTTGTCAAGTGTAACTGCCAGGGAATTGATGTAAACCTAGGCTGCACCGCGCCACCAATCATGAAAAAAGGGGGAGGACTGGCGCTTATGCTTGATTTCGAAAGATGTTCAAAAACGATCCGCGAGTTGAGATCTCTTACGGAATTGCCATTGACAGTAAAGCTCAGGCTCGGTGACAGGGCGGATTGGGATTATCTCGGAAAACTTTGTAGAATGCTTGAAGATCGGGGTGTGGATGCCATTACCGTTCACGGGCGGCTCAAGGCAGATCGTTTCAAAAGACCAGCAAAGTGGGATTTTATAGAAAAAGTCAAGCAAATGGTTTCTGTCCCAGTGATCGGAAACGGTGATGTTACAGATAGTCAATCTGCCAGGATGATGTTCAAGGAAACCGGGTGCGAGGCAGTAATGATAGGTCGAGCAGCCGTCACGAAGCCCTGGATATTCCGTGAAATCGCATCTGAAATCTGGCCCGAAATATTCCCGCATAAAGAGACAGTTTCATATCGAGACATATATGAAAGATATGTCAAACTGATTAAAAAATACTTACCCGAAGAACGCCAGCTTGGAAGATTAAAGGAATTTACCGCCTATTTTGCGCAAAACTTCAAGTTCGGACACACGCTGTGGAGATCTGTCCAAAATGCTTCTTCCGTCGAAGAATCACTGGAGAAGGCGAGGTTGTTTCTGGAACATCATTCTAAGGAGATTGTTTCCACAACGAAGCAAACATAAAATCCCCCCTTTCCCTCGCATGGCAAAGGGGGGAGGATAATTTAGATAAAGATATAACGTTAGTAATTCTAGGAATCTAGTCCTTTATCCATGGCTTTCCAACCGGCAGATTAATGTTAACCTCCGCAAAGACTACGTGAGCCATGAGGTACCATGCCAAGAGGGCGCACACGATCAGGTCATAAGCAGCCAGGGTTCCAATAGCCTTGTTTCCGGCCAATTCTTTTATATCCAGTCCGATGAAGCCAAGAAGAAGTGTTAAGAAAATCCACACGAGGCAACTATGATGTTTCAGGGATGCAATGAACAAGATAAATGTAAAGAACGTCCACCCGAGCAGGAAGAAGCCCAGATCATGACCGGTTAGTTTTAGTACTGGGTAAGCCTTGACAAGCTCTGCATTAGTCCCGAAAATCACATAAAAACAAAGCGCGATCCAGAACGCACCGTAACCACTAAATGCACAGAAACCGAAGTTGTTTCCAGTCCTGAACTCCAGCAGACCCGCAATTAACTGGGCAGTACCACCAAAAACTAATCCCAACCACAAAACCGGCCCTATGCCGATCCAGCCAAGATTATGAAACTGTAAAAGAAGGGTGGTCATACCGAATCCACCCAGTCCTACCACTGCAGGGTTTCCTAATTTTGCTTCTGCCATGCTGCTCCTCCTCCACACAAAATATTAATGATTTAAAAGTTCATAATAATATAATAGTAAGCCGCAGACACATCGTTACGGAGGATGACTACCCAAGAAAACATGTGTAATGCTTACTATCATTTACCTTCCCTTTTTAAAGATGAAACGAAGTTATTTTTTTGGAAATGTCTTGCGCGTGTTTTTGACCAGAAGGAGTCGAGGTTCTGCGGCAGATCCAGTTGCGTTCCCACAAGCAGACGATGTAGAGACAGCCTTAGAGAAATGAGAAACTGAGCATTATGAAACTCAAGACTCAAAGAACCGGTCTATTTTATACAGTGTAAAAGGGAAACATGCAAGTTGTTTTTTCCATAGCATTCTAATCTATTGTATATACAAGCATATATTTATATATATGACTCGCAGAGGCTATATACATTCACCAATGCTTCAAAATGAAATACTGATGTGTTCTGGTTTATCGCAATCAGGGCTTGCCATGTTCTGGTTTTAGAAGTATTTTTTGTAAGGTGAGTTATTATGTTGATTTCAGATCTTTTTAACCCTGTTTCTCATTTTAACTGATATCCGCAAAATGCGGGAAGGAGGACAAAGATGGGTAGAAATATCAAGTTGGTCAAGGCCATGGAAATTTTGGATTCTCGAGGAAACCCCACGGTACGAGTATTTGTTGAGCTTGAAAACGGGATCAAAACATCTGCTTCGATTCCTTCGGGAGCGTCCACCGGTGAAAACGAAGCAATAGAACTAAGAGATCCTGACAGAAAACGTTACGGGGGAAAGGGAGTTTTGCGAGCGGTCGCAAACGTAAACGAGCAAATAGGCCCACAGGTTGTTGGTATGGACCCTTTCGAGCAGGGTAAAATCGACCGAATCATGATAGAAATGGATGGCACTCCCAACAAAAGCAGGTTTGGGGCCAATGCGATTTTGGGAATATCCCTGGCAGTCGCAAAGGCAGGGGCCAAAGCCGCAGGGCTTCCCCTCTATGAGTACCTGGGAGGAACAGGAGCGCTACGGCTTCCGGTTCCCATGATGAATATCATAAATGGCGGAAAACACGCAGACAATAGTGTGGATTTTCAGGAATTTATGATTATGCCAATAGGGGCTCCCAACTTTGCAGAGGCTCTTCGCTATGGCGCTGAAACCTTCCACACCCTAAAATCTATCCTTAAGAAAAAAGGTTATTCCACAAACGTCGGAGATGAGGGTGGTTTTGCCCCCGATCTCAAAAGTAACGAGGAGGCCTGCGAAACCATACTCGAAGCCATCGACAAGGCCGGGTACATACCAGGAAAAGACATCGCGATAACCCTCGATCCCGCTGCCAGTTCTTTTTACGAGAACGGCGTATACAACCTCTCCAAGTCGGGGGCGGGAACAAAAACAAGCTCGGAGATGACAAAATTATACGCCGAATGGGTTGACAAATACCCGATAGTATCAATAGAGGACGGCCTTGCGGAGAACGACTGGGAAGGATTTCGAGAACATACCCAGGTGCTTGGAGACAAAATACAGATTGTTGGTGACGACATATACGTTACGAATACAAAGTTTATAAAAAGAGGTATAGAAGAAAAGTCAACCAACGCCGTATTAATTAAACTTAACCAAATTGGAACGTTAACTGAAACCATTGAAGCGATAAATCTTTGCAGAAAAGCCGGTTGGGGATACGTGATTTCCCACAGAAGCGGAGAAACCGAAGACACCTTCATGGCAGATTTTGCCGTTGCCATGTGCGGCGGGCAGATAAAAACAGGGTCGCTTTGCAGAAGTGAGCGAATCGCCAAGTATAACCGATTGCTTGAAATAGAGATGGAACTCGGGGATGCGGGAATCTTTGAAAATCCCTTTGTACTTTAGGATTCATCCAGTTAGCCCTAATCCACGACCATGAGATATTCCCCATTGGCCGGGAAGCATTTAAGAAACTTTGATAAGGTCTGATCGCTAGATTCATGAATTAGTTGAACGAATATGGCAAGAGAATACAAAGATTCGTCATTCCCGCCGGAGCGAAGTATACATCCGGAATCTATCACCACTTATGACAGCTTCCGGATTAAAGCTCCCCTGATTAGATCAAGGGACAGGCAAGACATTCAAACGGTACTTGGCTACTTGAGTAATTACCAGAGGTTTCTTTAACCCACGGTTTCAACCGTGGGTTTGGGAAGCAAATTTACGCTAAAACCGATTCATCGGTTTTTAACTTATCGATGTTTAACCGGCTAAAAAAATGATTCATACACAGTACCGGGAAATCCCATATGAACGTAGGGAAACTCTGATTAATTCCGATTTGTAGGACTCTCAATCAATTAAAGAAGTATGACAAGCACAACACACAAACCGTCATTCTGGCCGGAGCGAAGCGTAGAGCCGGTATCCAGGATTCTCTATCCGGATACCGGATCAAGTCTGGCATGACGTGCAAGAGGCCATTGCCAAACTAAGTAATTAATCAGAGTTTCCCAAAATGAATCTAGGAGCAGCGGGAGGGTAAAAAAGTAACTTATATTTTGATAAAATATAGATGAAGCTAACGCAAAGCTGGAATGTATTTTGCTCTCGTAGAAAAATAGAGCAGACAATAGGTTGAAGGAGTAAGATATGAGCCAGCTAGTGATGAACACCTTGATGGAATTTTTCTACGAAAGTCTCCAGCGTGCTTTAGCCGAGCAAAAAATAAAACTTGGACAGGCAACCGAGTATTATCTTGTGGATCTCCTTTCAAGGTACTCCAAGGCCGAAAGCCTTATTCAACCTTCGTACGAACAGGAGGAAAAAACGTACGGGGAGCTATACCTGGAAAGTTATCACTTGAGCCCATCTGAAAGGTCAAAGGTACTCAAATATATCGGTGATACCACGCTTTTCCTGTGCGGATTCTTTTCGGAAAGTTTCAAAAGAAAACTTGTAGACATTGATTACTATGCAACCCTCGGAAGGGCTTCTTACTCTCACCTGGTGGAAGTTTCCGAATATATTAAGATGCGGATAGGTGTGCCTGAGGTGTTTGCGGAACTTGTAAACAAGTTTCTTGACCTTATTGACGTAATTGCCGAAATTGGTGAAAAAACCCACCTGAGCGGATCGTCTGACCTTCTGAGAATTTATGAGCGTTGGTTAAGAACCCATAGCAAGAGAGACAGAAAGCTGCTAAAGGAAAAGGGCATAGAGCCCATAAGAGATATTACACCCAGGTTCACACAGTAAACACGGTTCTTTTCAAAGATCCCGCCCCGTTGAAGGGCATTAATTGACAAGAAGCCCGGACATATTGATCCGGGCAAAATAATATCTTACGATAAACAGTTGTGCATGAGGTATACCGAGAGTGCTCCTTAGAAAACTCTTAGGTGAAACGGATTTCAAAAGTGAAAGC
>JALSTM010000226.1 GCA_026983715.1 Desulfobacterales bacterium | reverse complement strand
CAACGAACATGGTGATGGGGCGTAGTATTACCATCAAACCTTTTTTGCGATCCAGCAGTCTCTATCTTTTTTATAAGACCGCAACTAGCAAGGATTTCCAGGTTCCTGTATACGGTTCCCAGGCTAATATTAGGAATTCTTTTACGAACTTCCTGATAAAGCTCATCCGCTGTTGGATGACTCCTGGTTTTTTTTAGCTCTTCCAGGATCACCTGCCTTTGTTTTGTTAATCGTTGAATTTGTGTTTTCATCCTCTATCCTTGTTAGTAATGATTACTATTATCATCAGAATAAACCGATGTCAACACTTTTTTTACCTTTTTAAAATATTTCTTTATGAACATGTAACCCTTTAGCGTGTCTTAGTCCTGACGGTCTCGCAAAAAGTCTCCCGTTTTGTCATTGCGATCTCTCACCCGCCGCCTGCCAATTGTAGGCACAATGGCAAATAGTTGTATTTGAAGTAGGTGCGGGATCGCAATGACCTGTTTTTAGGACTTTTTACGAGGCCATCAGTCTTATCCTAACTTTTGGTTGCGGCTTCGCTGCCTTAGTAGAAATTTGTACGTGGATAACTTTATTGAAATGCATTTAACCATATGGTATAAAGCTGTCCAATCTTGCTGGAGGAAGAATAGAAACCATATAAACCCTTAGAAAGAGAGGAGGAAGGGGTATGAGAAAACTACTAGTGTTACTTTTGTCAATTGGTTTGCTTTGCCTGGTTTTTACACCTGTTTCGTGGGGTGGAAAGAACGTCATTAAGATCGGAATTAATGCTCCTTTAACCGGAGATATTCCAAAGGTTGGCGAAGGTACCAAGTATGCTGCTGAGATGTGGCTTGAGGACATTAACAAGGAGGGTGGCCTAAAGGTAGGAGATAAAGTTTACAAGGTAGAACTTGTTATTGAAGACAACGAATCAAAGGCTGAATCCGCAGTAAAAGCTAACACCAAGCTCATCACCGAAGACGAAGTCCTTGTTATAGTCGGTCCCCAGGCTTCGAAACAGGCAATTCCGGCCGGCGAAGTGGCCAACAATTACAAAACTCCAATGATCAGCCCCTGGTCCACCAATCCTGCCACAACAAAGGACAGACCCTATGTTTTTAGAGGTTGCTTTCTCGATCCGTTTCAGGGACCTGTTATTGCAAACTTCGTAACCAAGGAATTCGGGTTTAAGAAGGCAGCAGTTCTCTATGACGTTGCAAGTGATTACCCCAAGGGACTGGCCGAATTTTTCAAAAAAGCCTGGGAAGATCTCCATGGTCCCGGTTCAGTTGTTGCCTTTGAAAGCTTTACCACCAAGGATGCCGATTTCAGTTCACAGTTAACCAAAATCATCAAATCAGGAGCCGAATTTTTGTTCACTCCCCAGTATTACAATGAAGTAGCCTTGATTGTCCAACAGGCCCATGAATTAGGGTGGAACAAGCCAATCGTTGGCAGCGATAGCTGGGGATCTGCAGAACTTATCAAGCTCTGCGGGAAAGATTGTTACGGCCTTTTTTTCAGCACTCATTACGCATCTGCCGGAGCAAAAGGAAAGACCAAGGAATTTATTGATCGTTACAAGAAAAAATACGGCTACGTTCCCGATGATGTTGCTGCCCTCACATGGGATTCCCTGGGAATCGTTAAAACGGCTATCCAGAACTGCGGGAAGATTACTGGTAATATAGAAAAAGATCGCCAATGTGTTCGCGATGCCATGGCTAAGATTAAGGAATACAAAGGAATTACAGGTGATATGACTTTTACCGAAGACGGTGATCCTATCAAATGCGCCGTGATAGTTAAAATCAGTGACAAGGGCGAATTTGAATTTTATAAATCGGTGTGCCCTTAGATTTTCTAATGAGAGACCGAACTTCACTAGTTGAGTTTATGGAGTTTGCTAGTTTATTAAGTTTTAGCGTGTAGATATTTTTCGACCTGTTTAAAGCGGGTCAAGGTGGCAAACAAATTGCCATACCAGGGCCCGCTTTTTTTGGGATAACCCGGAGTTAAAGGATGACTTTTTTCTTCCAGAACGTGGTTAACGCTCTTCAATGGGGAAGCTTTTACGCACTGATTGCCCTTGGATATTCCATGGTTTATGGAATCCTGATGCTGTTCAACTTTGCCCACGGTGATATCTTCATGGTGGGAGCCTACATTGGGTGTGGAGTGGCAACAGTTATCATAACCCTTAGCTCGTCCGGTGTAATTGTTCTACCCCACTGGTTGATCTTGGTACTAACAATACTTATTTCGATGTTTCTCACCTCTTTTGTAGGTATGCTGGTAGAACGAATCGGGTACAGGCCTCTTCGCGACGCCCCAAGGGCATCTGCAGCAATCACAGGATTGATGATAGGGATAATACTTGAAACCGGAAATCTTTTACTCCTAGGTGCTCAAAGGATTAAGTTTCCTTCCCTCGTTCATTCCACAACCTATAACATCGGTGGAGTGTTCGTAACCAACAAGAAAATAATGATAGTTGTAGTTTCCATTGGCTTGATGCTTGCCCTTGACCAGTTCGTCAGAAGAACCAAGTACGGGATGGCCATGAGGGCCATGGCCTTTGACTACGTGGTAGTCCCGCTCATGGGAGTTCCCATCAATACCATTGCAAGCATGACGTTTGCCATAGGATCTGCTCTTGCCGCAGCCGCAGGAATCCTTTTTGGGATAGCTTACCCGGTTCTTGATCCTTATATGGGCATAATAGTTGGTTGGAAGGCATTTGTTGCTGCAATCCTGGGAGGTCGTGGTTCAATCCTAGGTGCCACCCTCGCCGGTTTCCTGATGGGATTCATTGAGATTTTCGTGGCCATGGTATTTCCCTCCACTCTCAGGGACCTGATAGCTTATTCGATCATCCTGTTGATTCTTGTATTCAGGCCTCACGGATTCTTTGGAGAACCATACAGTGCAAGGTTGAGGCTGTAGTTATAAGTTGAAAAGAGAGGAACACATTCTTCCAGAACTTTAGGTGGTGATTGATATTGTCGGAAAGTGACATATATGGAAGCAAATAGCAGTAAGAAAAAAGGTAGAATCAGTCGAGTCAGGCATTGGTGTTCGAAGCACTTTTCCGATGTGCCGCTACTCTCCTGGCTTATAGGCGCACCTGTAGCAGCTGTTCTTGAGGACTTCGTAGGAACACCTCTTGCTCTTGGCCTTGGTCTACCTAAAGTACCTGTACTTTTCGGGTTCGTGTTGATGCTCAAGAAACCCCTGCTAATACCAAGTATCTTGATCTACATGATACTTATTTACATATTGCCAGTGGTAGTTACGGCAAAACTCACAGCTCCCCTATTTAACCGACTCGCTTCAAAACTTCTCAACGTCTCCGGAAGATTATCTGTAGTTATACACTTGTTACTTCTTTATGCCGGGCTGCACCTGTGGTCATCTATTAGTGCGTACCGGTTACTCACACTGAAGTTGACACTAATCGCAGTGATGGTAACCTTGAGCCTGAACGTGATTAACGGGTACATGGGCGAGTTCTCGTGTTCTCACCCCGGTTTCATGGCCCTTGGTGCATATGGGGCTTCAGTTTTTACGGTTCTACTGTTTGTAAACGACAAAATTTTCGGGCCCGCACACCTGCCCGCTTACCTTGCTCCATACATGTTTCCTATCGCACTGATACTCGGAGGATGCCTTGCTTCTCTCGGTGCTCTTGCCATAGCCATACCATCGTTCAGAACGCGCGGCGATTACCTTGCAATCATTTCCCTTGCCTTCATGTTCATTGTAAAGAGCATGATAGAAAACCTTGAGGTTGTGGGAGGCCCCAGAGGGTTAAGCAGCCAGCCGGATCTCGCTGCACTACCAATAGTCTTTATCTGGGCAGTATTGTGCATATGGATAACCAATAATTTCGTCAGGTCAACTATGGGGAAGGCCCTAAATGCAGTTAGGGACAATGAGCTTGCAGCTGATGCCATGACGGTAAATACCCGCCGAACGAAAATAATAGCTTTCTTATTTGGAGCCTTCTGGGCAGGGGTAGCAGGCGGACTCTTTGCTCACGTTCTGAGGTATGTCAACCCGGGTACTTTTGGTATACAGAAACTGGCAGAAGTCCTGGCGATGGTCTATTTCGGAGGGCTTAATTCCGTGTACGGGTCCATACTTGGTGCCGTGAGCCTAAGTCTCCTGAGTGAAATGCTGAGACCGCTGGAGATGTTAAAGTGGATTATTATTCCACTTCTTTTAATCTTGCTTATGATATTCAGACCCACCGGGTTGATTTCATTCAAGGAATTTGACGTAATCAAGCTGATTCAACCGAGGAATAACTCTAGAGAGAAAAGTTAATATGCCGCTACTGCAAGTAAAAGATATGTCTCACGATTTCGGCGGCTTGAGAGCCGTAAATAATTACAACCTTTCTATTGAACCCGCCCAGATCAGGGGATTAATTGGCCCCAACGGTGCGGGAAAAACTACAATATTTAATCTTATTACCGGAATATACAAGCCTACCGAGGGGAGTATAATTTTTAACGGCCATAATATCGTTGGGAAATTCCCGCACGAGATTGCTTCCATGGGGATAGGTAGAACCTTTCAAAACCTGAGGCTCTGGCGGCACATGACGGTTCTCGAGCATGTAAAAATGGCCCAGTACTCTAAGATTACCTACGGCATCATCGGGGCTTTTTTCGGGACCGCCAAGCGAAACAGGGAAGAAGCAGAAATAGAAGAACGAGCATTTAAGCTGTTGGATATGCTTGGGATTAAGGAACTGAGCGATCAGAAAGTAGTAAACTTACCTTATGGGGCTCAACGAAAAGTCGAAATAGCGAGAGCCCTTGCAACAGAGCCTAAGATTCTCTTGCTTGACGAACCGACGGCAGGGATGAACCCCGAGGAATTAGCACAGATGATGGATTTTATCCGCCAGATTCATAGCGAACTCGGCTTGGCCATATTCCTTATAGAACACCGCCTACGAGTTATCATGGAACTTTGTGAAATTGTACAAACACTGGTTTTCGGAGAGGTAATAGCCGAAGGACCTCCTGATGAAATAAAAAATAACCCCAAAGTTATCGAAGCTTATCTTGGAAAAGAGATGGTGGCCTGATGTTTCTTTCCATTGAAAATCTAAGAGTTTCCTACGGAAATATTAGAGCATTACACGGGATCAATTTCAACATAGAAGAAGGCGAACGGGTTTGCATTATTGGGGCCAATGGTGCAGGCAAAAGTACCACCTTGAGAGCCATATCTAGGATGGTACCGGTTGAACCCGGGACGAAGATGACATACAAGGGGAAAGACCTACTGAAGTACCCCCCTGACAAGGTGGTAAGTGAGCTTGGAATTTCCCATGTTCCCGAAGGAAGACGCATTTTCGGAAACCTTACTGTCATGGAAAACTTGCTACTCTCCGCTTTTGCAAGAAAAGACAAAAAACAGGTAGAACAAGACATTGAAAGGGTTCTGGAAATCTTTCCCAGGCTAGATGAACGAAAGACACAGAAGGCAGGAACCTTGAGCGGCGGTGAACAGCAGATGCTTGCCATAGGTCGAGCGTTTATAAGCGGAAAAAGGATAATGCTTCTCGACGAGCCTTCCATGGGACTCGCACCACTGCTCATGCTAAACGTCTTTGAAACATTGAAAGAATTAAACAGGGAAGGCACCACGATATTGCTCGTAGAACAGAACGCAAGATTAGCTCTTCAATTTGCCCACCGTGGCTATGTTCTTGAAAACGGGAATCTGGTTCTCGAGGGCAGTTCCAAGGAACTTCTCGAGAACAAGGACGTAAAAAGAGCCTACCTCGGTTAGCCGTTTTTTTATCTAGGACTGTGTAACAGAAAACGTTATCAAACGGTTGAAATTATGACTTGCTAAAATATTATGTAAAGTTTGTGCCCTTCTTTTTTCTTAACCACCACAGGCCCCTCGGAGTTTACCCCGAACTATCTTTTTGCCAAGCACCAGAACCCATTGGCGAAAACATTCATGCCACGTCTTGTAAAGCATTGGCTAAAGAAAGCACAGATTTTATGCTTAGCCCTGGCACCTAAACATAACGAACGTTTTAATAATAAATCGTTTCGGGGATATCGAAGGCTTTTTTCAGCCGGCCTTGCGACCTGGTTTTTGACTAAGCCTCAGCAACGGGGGACGGCATGACGATCGGAACTGTCTGTCTCTTAGAGTTGGTTAAAGGAAAATTAGAACCTCTGAGTAATTGCTCAAATAGCCAAGGACCATTTGAACGTTATGCATACCCCCTGATCTAGTCAGGGGCAGGCTTGATCCGGCATCTAATATATAAAGAACAGTCATTGCGATCCCGCACCCACTTCCTGCGAATTGTAGGAGCAATGGCAAATAGTCGTATTTGAAGTAGGTGCGGGATCGCAATGACAGAATGTTGCAAATATTTTTTGGAATTAAAGTTGTTCAGTTTTCGTTTTTCCTTATAAGGAGGAGAGAAAAGTAAGGTGGGTACTGGTTACTGGTACCATCAAGTTCTGGACCCAACTTTATGGTTTCATTTTTAAGGGTGCAATTGGACACCAGTATTGCTCTGTCAACAAGCCCCAGTTCTTTAAGGCTTTTCATAATTTTTCCGTATTTCTTGTAAACCTTCAGTACAACTATGTTATTAAGACTCCGCAGAAAATCACTCGGAGCATTTTTTAGCAATTCTATGCCCTCTACCCCTGACATTACAAAAAGGTTCTGGTTGTTTTCTGAAAGGACAACCTTTGCAGCTGCTGCTGCTGCCTGGTAAGACGTTATTCCTGGTATTATTTCAATATCGGTCTCCGGTTCTTTTTCCAGGATTGTTCTCATCAGGTAGCCAAAAGTGGAATAAGTCATTGGATCGCCCACGGTGACAAATGCCACATCCTTTCCTTCTCTAAGTTTTTCAAGAACCAACAAGCTATTCTTTTCCCAGTATTTTTCCCGTACAGCGGTATCTTTTTGCATCGAAAAACTTAAATTTATTAACTGCTTCTTATCATCCAGATGAGGCTCTATTGTGCGACTCGACAGAGAATACTCATTTTTTGCAGAAGATGCCGTGAAGACGTACGATACCGCCTTCAGCACTTTCAATCCCTTGAGGGTAATAAGCTCCGGGTCACCGGGACCAACTCCCACCCCGTAAAGCTTCCCAAGTTTTTTTGTTCCTGTAGCCATTCTAAATTGTCTCCTCCTAATCCGAGAAATCAGTTCCTGCTAAAACATTACCTAACCACGTCCGAACCTTCCCTGGTTCCAGTACCAAAGTAATCCGGGTAAAGAATATGGGCGATTTTGCGAATACCTTCGAGGATTCTCATTGTCGGCCTGGAAACTATCGATTCGTCAATTATGAATATCTTTCCTTCTGCCACTGCTTTTATCGCCTGAAACCCAGGTTCGTTCTCAATTTTTTCAAGACTAATCCGATTCATTGGGCCTTTTTGTGCTAGGTAGACATCTATCTCTGAAGCGTGAGAAATAATCCTTTCCTTGCCGTACTCCGCAATGTTTGAATGCCTAACCGGCCTTGCGTCGTTGGCAACATTTAGCCCGCCAGCCGTGGTTAGCACAAAAATAGCTATGGAATTCGGGGCAAACGTTTTCATCCTTTTATGAATCGACTCAAAATAGACTTTCTTGTGTTCTTTTTCGGGTATCTTTTCAACAATCCCTCTTATTTCCTCTACCTTTTTTTTAAAGGTTGCTATCATTTCCAGCGCATCTTGTTCCTTTCCCAGAAGCTTCCCGAGTTTCAACCAGTAGTCAAACATGCCGTCCACGGTTGTCGGTTGAAGGGAAACCACTTCTATGCCGGCTTCTTTCAATCGATCCACTAATTTCTTGTATCCTCGGTATATCATCGGGCGAATCAGCACCAGATCGGGCTGCGCCTGGAGAAACTTTTCCACGTCGTCATGATAGCTGAATACCGGTTTGGTTAATGCTACCGGCGGATAGGTTTCGTGAGGCGATACCCCTATAAGCTGTTTTTCAGCGCCCATTGAGATGATATTTTCCGTGTGAGCAGCATAAAGAGAGATAACCCTCGTGAAGGGTTTATCGAAGGTTATCTTGTTACCACTATCATCTATAAACGATCCTGCCTGAACAAACACTGGCGAACCGAGCATGATTATCACGGCGACAGCTGTCCAAAATAATTTCTTCACCGGATCACCTCGTTAAAAAAAATCCGAAGATTCCCATTGGCTCCAACTTTAACAACTTCAGCATTCACTTCGAAAACTTCTCTTATTGTTTCTCCGGTTAAAATTTCACTAACCTCGCCCTGACTATGAAGCATGCCATCTCTTAAAATGAGAATTTCGTCGCAAAACATCGCTGCAAGATTGAGGTCGTGCA
>JALSTM010000225.1 GCA_026983715.1 Desulfobacterales bacterium | reverse complement strand
TCGACGCTCTCGATATGAGTTACGAGGGAGGGTTGTTCTACAGAGGAATTGAAAGTAAGGGTGCTATCGAGAGGCACCCCACAGCCCTTAAAGAAGCTTTTGACCTTGGACGAAAGGTTGTAGTTGGTTAGTGATCTTGTTGTTAATATGAAGGCATAGCGAAAGGAGGAGTAAGATGGCAAAAGCTTTAATTGCTTATGCAAGTAGAACCAACAAAACTAAGAAGATTGCTGATTTTATTGCAGAAGGGTTAAAAGAGAAGGGTGTAGATGTTACCGTTAAAAGGGTAAATGAAATAAAAAATGAAGCTGACCTGCAAGGATACGATGCGATCGTTTTGGGATCTGCAACATACCATGGGCAGATGATGCAACCGATGCAGACCATGTTATTTCTGGCCGAAAAGGCTAACCTTGAGGGAAAGGTTGGAGGAGCTTTTGGAGCTTTTGGTTGGAGTGGTGAGGCCCCTCAGAGGATATTTGATACCATGAAAAACATATTCAACATGGATATGGTAAGCGGTCCACTAAGGATAAAAACGGCAGCGGTTGCAGGGAGTGCAGGGAAAGCCAAGGAATATGCAGACGAAATCGTTGCTAAACTATCCTAGAGAGACTCTAATAAATTCGGTTTCTTAGAACTTGCGATCGATAAAGCAAGTAAGACAAGAACCAGTAAAAATCGATCATTTCGGCCGAAGCAAAGTATTGAGCCGGAGTCTAGTTCCATGTGGTGGATGCCGAATCGAGCCTCCCCCTGGCTAGATCAAGGGGTCGGCATGACGTTCGAGTCGTCTTTGGGTGTGCGAGTAATTAATCAGAAGGTTCTTAAGATAAATCTCGAGAATTTGTGAAACAATAACTTTAGCTAGTAGGAGGTTGAAAAGATGGACAGATACGTGTGTACGATTTGCGGCTATGTTTATGATCCTGCAGAAGGAGACCCTGACAACGGTATAGCTCCGGGCACCAAGTTTGAGGACTTGCCCGATGATTGGACCTGTCCGGTTTGTGGTGCATCGAAGAGCGATTTTCAAAAAGAATAATAGCGTGTTTCAATGCAAGGCTTGGAAAGGCATCGGCTACATCGGTGCCTTTTCCGAATAAGTGTTTTAGATAAGGTCCTGATGAAAAATTATAGAAACCCAGAAGAAGTAGTTTTACCGGTTAACTTTTGATTTCACATTCTGCAAAAGGAGGGACGCGATGCCGCCGCTGGAAGTTAAAAAAGATATTTACTGGGTTGGGGCAATTGATTGGGACATAAGAGATTTTCACGGTTACTCCACTTACAAAGGTTCAACCTACAATTCATACCTTATTATCGATGAAAAGATAACCCTTTTTGACACTGTTAAGAAGCATCTGAAGAGTGATTTGCTCCATAATATCAGAAAGATAGTCAATCCTGAGAAAATCGATTACCTAGTGGTGAACCATGTGGAAATGGATCATACCGGTTGCCTGTCTGAGGTAATCGATCTTATCAAACCTGAGAAAGTAATATGCTCTACCATGGGCAAGAAGAACCTTCTTGAGCATTTCCGTAGGGAAGACTGGCCATACGAGGTTGTAAAAAGCGGTGATTCCATAAGCCTCGGGAAAAAGACTGTACAGTTTATAGAAACCCGGATGTTGCACTGGCCAGATAGCATGTTCTCTTATGTACCTGAAGACAAGCTGCTCATATCAAGTGACGCCTTTGGGCAACACTGGGCAACGAGTGAACGTTTCGATGACGAAGTAAACTTCGGAGAGTTGATGCAGCACACCGCTAAGTACTATGCAAACATACTTTTGCTCTACTCGCCCCTGGTTCAAAAACTCCTTGCTTCTGTGAAAGACATGGGAATTGAGATTGATATGATTGCTCCAGATCACGGTCTTATCTGGCGGAAAAATGTCGATGCTGTGCTGGATGCGTATAATAGGTGGAGTAAGCATGAAGCAAGACGCAAGGCAATTGTTGTGTACGATACCATGTGGCATAGCACTGAGATGATGGCGAAAGCCATAACAGACGGTTTGATCTCCGAAGGTATAAGCACTCAATTGATTGACCTCAAGGTAACTCACAGGAGTGATGTTGTAACCGAGGCTCTGGATGCGAAGGCTCTTGTTTTCGGTTCATCGACCCTTAACAATGGAATTCTACCGAAAATGGCTGATGTTCTCACTTATATCAAGGGCCTAAAACCAGGCAACAAGATTGGTGCGGCTTTTGGGTCTTACGGATGGAGCGGTGAAGCGGTAAAAATAATTAATGGATATTTGGAGCAAATGAAAGTTGAGCTTGTTGATCCGGGTCTCAGGATAAAATTTGTACCCGATCATGATAGCCTAAAAAAATGTGTTGAACTCGGTAAAAAGATAGGCCAAGTAATCAAAGAAAGGGTTCCTGAAAAATAGGTGAATGAATATAACGGTGCCGCGCCATTGTGGCACCATTACCATCCCGATTGATAGTGTGTTTGAAGCTCTGGGGATTTTTCCTATTAGTGAGTTATGGATAATTAATGAATGCTTCGAGTGCGTCTCATGGGCAGAAACGACATCTGTTTGTTTCCCTTGAGCTAATTCAATTATAACTGTTTCCTCGGATGAATGGTGAGAACAGGGGGTGATCGGGGATGTTTTTCAAGCAGATAAACGTGGAAGGCATGGGATGTTTATCCTATTTTATAGGATGTCCTGCCGCAAAAGTAGCATGTGTTGTTGACCCGAAGAGAGATGTACAGGATTATCTCGACATCAGCCGTAAATACGGCATGAAGATTACCCATGTATTTGAAACCCATGTACACGCAGACCATGTTAGCGGAAACATGGAACTTAAATCGAAAACCGGTGCCGAAATCTGTCTCCTGGAAGGTACCCCTGCTTGCTATAAATTCAGAGCAGTAAAAGAGGGGGAGATATTTGAATTCGGTAGTGCGAAACTGGAAATATTGAGAACTCCCGGCCATACCCCTCACTCAATTTCTCTTCTTGTTATAGATAAGTCCAGAAGTAATGAACCGTGGCTGATTTTAACCGGGGACTGTTTGTTTGTTGGTGATATAGGTAGGCCTGACCTCGCCGGGGAAGAATTGCTGGAGGAGCAGGTTAACAACCTGTACAACAGTCTTTACAATAAGTTAAAGAAACTACCCGGAAGCCTTGAAGTATTTCCTGCTCACGGTGAAGGATCGCTTTGTGGAAAGGGCCTTAGCTCTAAGAGTAGTTCCACGATAGGTTTCGAGATGCGTAATAATCCTCTTTTGAATCTCTCCAAAGATGAATTTATAGAAATAATGTCCTCGGATTTCCCGGAAAGGCCGAAGAGTTTTGCTCATATTATCGAGACAAATTTGCAAGGACCACCGCTTTTAGAGAGATGTCCGATAATTAGAGATTTATCTCCGGCACAGGTTAAAAAAGAAATTGAAAGGGGAGTAACGATTCTGGATACCAGGGACACGGCTGCCTTTGGTGGGGTTCACATCCCTGGAAGTATTAATATCGGTTTCGCTCCTCAGAGTGCAAACTGGATTGGGATGGTGATTGATCCGAAAGCGGAGTTGATACTTATGGTCGCAAGCGAGCAGGATTACCATGAGATGTGTACGCAGCTTCACAGGATCGGTTATGATAGCATCGTTGGATATTTATACGGAGGAATTGCTGCCTGGCAGGAGGAAGGATATCCAATAGCTCACCTGTGGCAAATATCTGCCGAGAAATTGCGGGAAAAGCTGGAAGCAGGTCGATACAAGCATTTCTACGATGTTAGGACGCTTGCCGAGTGGGAAGCGGGCCATATAGAGGAGGCGGAACATCTTCCCTTGCCCAAGCTGCTAGAATCTCCACCGGATGTGCCGAAGGATGAAGAGATAATAGTAACGTGCGGTGTTGGCTACAGGGGAAATATTGCAGCCAGCTTCTTGCAAGGACAAGGCTTCAGTCACGTTCACAGCCTGGCTGGCGGTATGAAGGCATGGGTTAATGCCGGATACCCGGTGGTGAAGTAGGTGGCTTAGTGAAAGATATTACGATGGGGGCTGGAAGCACCAGGGAAGCCAAGAAACGCGTTTTTGAGCTACTAGCTGAAGATGATTTCGATCGGGCGATTTCAGAAATTACCCGAATGGACAGAAATAAGGTTGTCAATTACTTAATTTCAGCGCTTTGTTGTTGTGAACCCCTTATCAAGTGGAGAGCAGTATCTGCTTTGGGTAAAGTTGTTTCTTACCTGGCAGATGAGGATTTGGAAACAGCAAGGGTTATCATGCGGCGATTCATGTGGATGCTGAACGATGAGTCAGGCGGTATCGGTTGGGGAGTTCCCGAAAGCATGGCCGAGATTATGGCGTGTCATAAAGACCTTGGCACCGAGTATGCTCCTATTCTTGTTTCTTACTTGCGGGAGGATGGAAATTTTCTTGAATACGAGCCCCTTCAGAGGGGGTTAATGTGGGGAATAGGACGTTTGGGTTACATGCGGCCGAATCTACTGAAATCATTGGAAGTTGAAGAGTATTTGCCCGGGTTCCTGGAAGCCAACGACCTGGAAGTGCGGGCACTGGCTGCCTGGGCCTGTGGTATTCTCAATGTTGAATCCGTGAAGGAAGTTCTTGAAAAAATGAAGGAAAATACCGACACCATACTTTTTTACTGGAACGGTGTCCTTGAAGAAAAGACAGTGGGTGAACTTATCAGGAATGCGATCAGCATAAATAATGGGAACTTTTGAACTCGTATGATGAAAGTCATTTTTTACCTTGGGCTCTAGATGGGCTTTCCTAGAGACTTTCATCGATTTTTTGTCGCCATCCCAAGAGGGACCAGCCGTGCTGGCTGATATAAAAACAAAGGGATTGAACAAGCTGCTATGGCAGCAGAGCAGCCATCTGGTGAAAAAACTCAAAAATTAAAAGAAAGGAGATTTGAGGACTATGGATGCTGTATTTTTATCACGTCTACAGTTTGGAGCAGCCGCATTTTTCCACTTCTTGTTTGTTCCTCTTACCCTCGGTCTCTCTATACTTGTCGCCATTATGGAGACAAAGTATGTGAGAACGGGTGACGAGGATTACAAGAGAATGGCAAAATTCTGGGGGAAACTTTTCCTGATTAACTTTGCCATTGGTATCGTTACCGGTATAACCCTGGAATTCCAGTTCGGAACGAACTGGGCAAACTATTCCAAGTACGTGGGGGATGTTTTCGGTTCGTTGCTGGCCATAGAGGCAACTCTTGCTTTCTTTCTCGAATCCACCTTCATTGCCGTATGGGTTTTTGGATGGAACAAATTGTCAGCAAAGGCTCATGCAGCGTGCATATGGGTGGTTGCCATTGCTTCTAACGTTTCGGCTTACTGGATCCTTTCTGCAAACGCATGGATGCAGCACCCGGTAGGATATACTATACGAAACGGCCGTGCTGAGCTAGTTGACTTCTTTTCACTGATTACCCAGAAATTTGCTGTTCTTAGCTTTCTTCATACGGTAAGTGGTGCTTACATCCTTGCTGGCTTTTTTGTAATGGGTGTTAGCGCTTATCACCTTCTTAGAAAGAAGGAAGTCGAATTTTTCAAAAAATCTTTCAGGATCGCTCTTACTTTTGCTCTTATTTTCTCAGTATTTGAAGTTGTCCAGGGACACTTAAACGGTGCCGAAGTCGCCAAAGCCCAACCGACCAAGCTCGCAGCCATGGAAGCTCACTGGGAAACCGAAAAAGGGGCTCCGATAGCCATGTTCGTGATTCCGGATGAAAAGAACGAAAGAAATAGGGTTGAAATAGGCAAGATTCCCGGGGCATTAAGTATGCTTGCTTATCACAATACCACTGCGGCGGTGGTTGGTTTGAAAGATTTTCCCAAGGATGAGAGACCACCGGTACTTATCAACTTTTTGGCATTCAGGACCATGGTTGGACTGGGCTTTTTATTTATGTTGTTAACGGTCATTGGCTGGTTCAGAAGGAACAAGCTTGAGGACAGCCCTCGTTTCTTGAAAATTATGCTCTACGCCATTCCCTTGCCTTACATAGCCATAGAGGCAGGGTGGATGCTAACGGAGATTGGAAGACAACCGTGGATTGTCTATGGATTGATGAAAACAAGTGATGCCGTCTCTCCCATTGCTGCTTCCCAGGTACTTGTATCTCTGGTGGCTTTCGTCGTGGTGTACACGGCCTTAGGGATTGTCGATTTCTACCTGCTGTTTAAGTACGCACGTAAAGGGCCCGAGGTGGCGGCATAGCAGTAGACTCTGAATTAAGAAAGGAGGGTAACAAAGATGCTTTTAAATATATGGTTTTTTCTCTGGGGACTTTTGTGGGCCGTTTATTTTATGCTGGATGGATTTGACCTGGGACTGGGGACTCTTCTCCCAGTTCTGGCCAAAGATGATAATGAGAGGCGAGTGATCTACAATGCCATGGGACCTTTTTGGGATGGAAACGAAGTGTGGGTGATTACAGCGGGTGGTGTGACTTTCGCGGCTTTTCCAACAACATACGCGGTGATGTTTAGCAGCTTGTATGCGGCATTGTTGATCATTCTATTTGCGCTTATCCTGCGCGGCGTTACTTTTGAGTTTCGTAACAAGGTTGATAAGCCTTTCTGGCGTGCCGTGTGGGATTGGTGTCTGGTAGTAGGGAGTTTTGTGCCGGCGTTGTTGTTTGGTGTAGCATTTGCCAACATATTCAAGGGCATACCGATAGATCAAAACGGGGTGTACCATGGTACTCTCTTCACCCTTCTAAATCCGTACGGCCTTATCGGTGGCCTTCTTTTCCTATTTCTTTTTCTGGTGCATGGTTCTATCTGGTTATCAGTCAAAACGGAAGGGGAGATGCACGATCGTGGCCTTTCGATGGCGAAAAAGCTTTGGCCGGTGCTTCTTGTTATAGCGGTGGTGTTTCTTGGGACAACAAAGTATTATACACACCTTTACGACAATTATTTCCAGAAACCTGTCCTTTTTGTCATCCCTCTTATTACAGTGATCGCGCTTCTTGCGACAAGGTATTTCGTAGGAAAGGGTAGTGAATGGAAGGCATGGTTCGCTTCATCCGTCACCATTGTAACGGCAACATTTTTCGGTATTGCTGGTCTTTATCCCAATTTATTCCCTTCCAGTATAGACCCAAGCTATAGCCTAACAATCTTTAACTCGTCTTCTAGCCCCCTGACGCTGAAGATCATGCTTGGGGTTGCCCTTGCGTTGGTACCGGTGGTTATCATCTACCAGGCATGGGTGTACAAGGCATTCGGACACAAGTTGACCGAGGAAGACCTTGCATATGACGAGGCTTATTAGAAATAAAAAGCGAGAAGCAACAGCTTCTCGCTTTTTCACTTTTCAAAAATATAAATTCCTTAGGTTATTCTTTCTTTTGTCTTTGCCTCTCGAAGTAGTCGCGAAGGGCTTCCTGCAGTGCTCCTGCAGCCAGGAATGCGCAGTGTTGTTCTTCTTTCGGTAGTCCGCCAAGTTTTTTAAGTATAAATTCACCGTCTATTTCAGCCAGATCGTCGATAGCTTTTCCTTGAGCAAGTTCAGCAGCCATGGAGCCGCAGGCGGTGCTTGAGCCACAGCCATCAGTCCAAAATAGGGCCTTTTCTACCTTATCGTTTGAAATCTTTAAGTAAAACTCCATAGTGTCACCGCATTTACCGGTGACCTTGGATTTACCATCGGCGTTGGGCAATGCCCCCATGAAACGTGGTGTTAGCCACCTTTGGAAAACGGCTTCCCCGTAAGTCTTTTTTGTTTCTTGAAATATTTCCTCTTGAAGTCTCTCCGCGAATTCATCCAGCGATCCACTCATTTTCCACATCTCCTTCCAGCGCGAGTAGTAGTATGGATATACAGTGCCCTTCATGTAAACCAATTTTGATTATTTTTCAAGAGATTTCATCTAGGTTTGGGTGAGGTGTAAAAAATCGTCTTCCGTAGATCAACCTGCTACCTGTCATTGCGAGGACGCTGCCGAAGGCAGACGACGAAGCAATCTACTTGGGAAATCAAAGCCTTGGAGATTGCTTCTCCCGCACCCACTCCCTGTGAATTGTAAGAGCAATGGGAAATAGTCGTATTTGAAGTAGGTGCGGGATCGCAATGACCCGTTTTTGGGACTTTTTACGAAACCATCAATCTTTGCCCTGAGTTTTGGTTGCGTCTTCGCTGCCTTAGAATGTGCTCCGCGTAACGATGAAACATATAATAGGTTTTAGAATACTTCCCTATAAACATGTAGCGTTTTAGCGTGTCATAATTCTTATACTACCAGTGTCCGTCATAAATGAACCGCCCGCTTCGCTTAAGGCGCGAAGAACGCGAAGAAGGAAAATATTGCGGCCGGCGGGTTAACGCCGCCCACAATG
>JALSTM010000224.1 GCA_026983715.1 Desulfobacterales bacterium | reverse complement strand
AAAACAGCCTCATAAATACCCAAAGGAATACATGGATCCCACCAAGCAGGTGAGAGTGGCATCCATCATTGTAATTCTTGTTGCCCTGGTTTTCGTAGTTAAGCTCTGGTACCTACAGATAGTTTTCGGAAATTACTACCGGCTCAAATCAGAAAATAACCGCATTCGCACCGAATCCATCTCACCCCCGAGGGGGATCATCTACGATAGAAACGGAAACATCCTCGTTGAAAATCGGGCGGCCTTCAACCTTGCCATTGTACCTGAGGACGTAGAAGACATGAAAAGTACGCTCGTGATGTTGAGTAACCTTACTGGGATTCCGTACGAGGAACTGGAAAAGAACCTAAATGAAAGAAGAAAGGCTCCTTTCGTGCCGGTGGTTCTCGCTGAGGATGTAGACTGGAAAACCCTGGTGAGGGTTAAAAGTGAACTTTACAACCTCCCCGGGGTCATCGTTCAGGTTGAACCGAAAAGACACTATCGCTTTCCCGGGTTGGCGTCTCACCTTATTGGTTACATCGGTGAAGTGAACGAACGTGAACTCAAAAACGTAAAATATAAGGGGAAATACTG
The DNA here is from genome assembly GCA_026983715.1 of Desulfobacterales bacterium. Taxonomy (GTDB): domain Bacteria; phylum Desulfobacterota; class Syntrophobacteria; order B119-G9; family B119-G9; genus B119-G9. Next base: position 7,813 of record JALSTM010000224.1, on the reverse strand, counting down.
TATTGGTGACTGCATAGGGAAAGTTGGGGTCGAAAAGGTGTACGAAGACGTGCTGGTGGGTGAACCGGGTTCAAGAGAGGTCGAAGTAAATGCAAGAGGTCGCAGGCTTCGGGTGCTGGGGGAAAGTGCTCCCTTACCTGGTAAAAGCATATATCTTACCATAGATTCCCGACTCCAAGAAACGGCTGAAAAATGCCTGAAAGGAAAAGTGGGAGCAATAGTGGCCATTGATCCGAGAAACGGGGACGTGCTTGCCCTTGCCAGCAGCCCCAGCTATGATGAAAACATCTTTGTGAAAAGGTTGTCGAGGGAAGACTGGAACAAGATTCAGTGTGATCCGAATAAACCGCTTCAAAATCGAGCCACCGCAAGCATGTATCCTCCCGGTTCCACATACAAGGTGATAGTTGCCGCTGCAGGGCTTCAGGAGCACGTTATCAGCCCAGAGACCAGCGTCTTTTGTCCTGGTTACATGACACTGGGCAGAAGGACTTACAGGTGCTGGAAAAGAGGGGGGCACGGAAACGTTCAGCTTCATAGAGCTATTGTGGAATCATGCGATGTATACTTTTATCAGCTTGGGATGAAGTTGGGGGTTGATAGAATTGCCAAGTATGCAAGAGAATTCGGACTTGGACAGAAAACAGGAATAGATTTAGACAGGGAACTCCCCGGCTTGATTCCCACTGCAAGCTGGAAAAAAAGGCGATTCGGTGTGCCATGGCAAAAGGGAGAAACCCTTTCCATCGCAATAGGCCAGGGTTTTGACCTGGTAACTCCTTTGCAAATGACCTTAGTCTATGCAGCCATTGCCAACGGTGGAATTTTGTGGAAACCACACCTCGTTAGAAAAGTAAAGGATACGGGGAGCGATGAAACAATGGAATTTCCCCCCAAGAAACGCTGGAAGGTTCATGTGAGTAAAAGGAACCTTGATCTGATTAAAAAAGCGCTCGAGGGAGTCGTCAACGAGCCCCATGGAACAGGGAGAATTGCAAGGTTAAAAGACATCAAAGTGGCAGGTAAAACCGGAACCGCCCAGGTCGTAAGTTCTTCCAAAACGTCCAAGAAGAACGGAGAAAAAGGAATGTACAGGGATCATGCCTGGTTTATCTGTTTTGCCCCCGTGAAAAACCCGGAAATTGTAGTGGGAGTATTGGTTGAACACGGCGGTCATGGATCGAGTGGTGCAGCACCTCTCGCAAGGGCAGTTCTGGAGAAGTATTTTTATGGCGAGGTCCAGAATTTGAAGATTGCAAAAAGTGACAAGGCTGGTCGATAGTGTGAAAGATATCACAAAGTTTTTTAAGGCCATTTTGCTTGTTACAAATGTAACAAGCGGCAATTTGCAAAGCTTTCTTTGATGCTCTCATTTGGGCGATTTGAGAAACGTGAGAAACCGATGAATAGGTTCTGGCGTATCGTTTGGTCAGTCTATCCACGGCTAAAACCGTTGGTAAGGTAAGAGGTATGTTTGATAACTATCGTTTTCTCTAGGTTATATTTATCGGAAGCTCTGATAAATTCGGATTTTTTAACCAGCACCTGAATCCGTGATCGTTCACCTGGACCGTAGATGCAAGGAAAGGCCCGACAGGCTATAGTAGACTATGCCCGGCGGGCGATGAGGCCGAAGATGCGCTGTAGCTGGACGATCCGCAGGGCGTAAAAAGATTGCTTGATAAGGTAAAGAATAATTCACCCTGGCTATGTGGCTAACAATCGGCAAATTAGACATGTTATACAGATTGGCCATAGAGTTTCGTCGCGGATTCAGGTAGCAATAGATTAAACTAGTAGGACGAGAACAATGTAAAATCCGTCATTCCGGCTGAAGCTAAGCGGAGAGCCTGAATCGCGGGCCAAGCCTGCCCCTGACTAGATCAGGGGGACGGCATGGTGTGCAAGTGGCCTTGGAGTATTTGAGTAATTAACCAGAAGATTATGTCCTTTGTATCCTCTCTCAGCGAGGTGTTAATAGTAAGGTTTTCGCAATGTTTGATAGGCGATTGGTTAAAAATTTTGATTGGCCAATACTAGTAGTTACGATTCTCATCCTGATTGTTGGCGGGTTGAGTCTTTACAGTGCCCTGGACGTAACCGGAGAACATCTCAACTCAGCAAGGTACTTTTTCCGGCAGCTCTGCTGGATCGGAATTGGGTTCATTGCGATGATATTGGTTTTGTTGATTGACTACCAGGCCTTTCAAAGCGTTGCATACCCTCTTTATTGGGGTGGCATAGCTACATTGATTCTTGTCCACATGCTTGGGAAAACTTCCCTGGGAGCGCAGAGATGGATTACTATCATGGGTGTAAATATTCAACCGTCTGAATTTATGAAGATAATTGTAATTATAGCAGTGGCAAGGTATTTTTCGCTCCTTAGCGGCTCGAAGCCTCCATCATTGAAAGAACTGGCCCCGGGCGTTGGACTTGTTATGCTCCCTGCGATTCTGATTGCCAAGCAGCCGGATTTGGGTACGGCTTTGTCGATTATCATTATATGCGGTTCCATAATAGCCTTCGTGGGTATTCGAAAGCGCTATTTGGTCACCGGTTTTATACTGGCCATAGCAACCATTTATCCGGTGTGGCACTACTATCTGAAACCTTACCAAAAACACCGGGTGCTTGTGTACCTGGGGCTAATCAAGGACTTCAAGGGAATCGGTTACCATATATACCAGTCGAAGATCGCAGTGGGATCTGGGACATTGTTTGGCAAGGGATTTCTCTGTGGAACCCAGCACTTGCTTCAGTTTTTGCCCGAACATCACACGGATTTTATCTTTTCAGTGTGGGCTGAAGAATGGGGGTTTGTAGGTTGTGTGGCTCTCATTGGTTTATACGTTATTCTAACCCTGCTGGGGTTAAATGTTGCGAGAAAAGCGAAAAACAAGTTCGGAACACTTCTAGCTTTCGGGATTACAGCAATGATTTTCTGGCAGGCGGCAATAAATATCGGGATGGTGCTTGGGTTGCTCCCGGTTGTGGGGATAACCCTTCCACTGATAAGTTACGGTGGCTCCTCCATGCTGACAACACTCATTTCCATAGGGATTTTGCTAAACATAAGTATGCGAAAATACATGTTCCAATCCTAGTTGAAAGGAACGTTTCTTTTTTTTGTGATTTTTTTTACTTTTTGCTTGCAATTCGTTCCTATCTATGCTAATCCCTATTTCCCAATAGCAACAAGTCTAACGGTTCTCCTCTTTAGTTCTACGGTAATAAGCGGTTTTCGGAGTAAGTGAAACTATTGCGAAATGGTAAGAGGGCTTTGTGATATAAATAACACAAGCAAGAAGTGGTAGGGGTTTAATCCATGCTAAACATCAACGTCACACTTTTTATCCAAATTGCCAACTTCCTCATACTTCTTTACATCCTAAACAAAATATTGTATAGGCCGATCAGGGGAATACTGAAAAAACGGCAGGAAACTGTAGATGAGTTCACGCGGAGAATAGAGGAACTAGACCGGGAGGTTGAGGCGGCTCTTGAGAGGTTTCAGGCTGAACTAAGGGAAGCTAGGCGAGCTGGCAGGAAAAAGGTTCAGGCACTTAAAGAAGAGGCGTTTAAGGAAGAAAAATCGCTACTTGATGAGGCAAAGAAGGAAGCGGAGAAGTTAATTGCTTCCATCAGGGAGAAGATTAAGGAGGAGATTTCCCAGGCTCGGGAACAGCTTCGCGGGCAGATACAAATCTTTTCTCTCCAACTGGCTGAGAAAATCTTGGGGAGGAGCGTTAAATGATAAGCAGGAAATCGTGGAAACATTCGCTTTCGGTGCTGGTGCTGTTAGGTATTGAAGTTGCCTTGTGTCTTGCCTTTGCTGCGGTTTGCTTTGCGGCGGAAGGTGGCCACGGCGGTGGGGGAGCCCAGTTCAAGGATTTCCTTTACAGGCTTTTAAACTTCTCGATTCTCGTGGGAGTTATGTACTACCTGACGAAAAAACCTCTGGCAAATTTCCTTGCCAATCGGAAAGAATCTATCCGAAGAACGCTGCAGGAACTGGAGCTGAAGAAAGCCGAGGCGGAGAAGAAATACGAAGAATACCAGGGAAAGCTTGCCGCCCTTGATGAAGAAACAAAAAAAATTATTGAGGAATACATTCAAGAGGGGGAGAGGGAGAAAGAGAAGATTATCGAGGCTGCCAAGAAACAAGCTCAATATATCAAAGAGCAGGCCCAATTTGCCATAAGGCAGGAAGTCAAGGTAGCCAAGGCGGATCTCCAGAAGGAGATTGCAGAGATGACGGTAAAAACGGCTGAGGAGATCCTTAAGAAAAATATAAAAAAGAAGGATCATGACCGGTTGATAGATGAATTTAGAAAGAAGGTGGTGAAGGCGAAGTGAAGAACCTAATTTTGGCCAAGCGTTATGCAAGGGCTCTTCTGACAATCGGGCAGGAAGACAAGAAATACAAAAAGTACGGGGAGGAGTTGGACTCCTTTGTGGCTTTTCTCAAGGAAAATCCTGAGGTTGAAAACGCTATCAGTAACCCTAGGTACCCGGTGGAGAGCCGAAAGAATATCTTGAACATAATTGTGGAGAAGCTTGAGTTGAGCCCGGCGGTGCAGCGGTTTCTTGCCCTTGTGCTAGAAAAGAAGAGGATGCCTTATATTGCCAGTATCTGCGAGTGTTACCACGCGTTTGTGGATGACCTGGAAAATGTAAGCCGTGCTAAGATTGTCAGTGCTGTGCCATTGGAGGAAAAGGCTTTAAAATCAATTACCAAGGCGCTTGAAAAGATAGTGGGACGCAAGATAATTGCGGAAACTGAAACAGACCCTGAGATAATTGGGGGGGTTATTGCAAAGGTGGGAGACCTAGTACTGGATGGAAGTGTGAGGACACAACTTTTAAATATTAAAGAAAATTTAAAAAGGGGTGAGTAAGGTTCTATGGAAATCAGAGCAGAAGAAATAAGCCAAATCATTAGGGAGCAGATCAAAGATTATGACAAGAAAGTTGATCTGAGTGAAACAGGAACCGTCCTCTCGGTAGGTGATGGTATTGCCAGGGTATACGGGCTTGAAAAGTGCATGGCCCTTGAGCTGATCGAATTCCCTACCGAACATGGCACGATTTACGGCCTTGCTCTCAATCTCGAGGAGGACAATGTCGGTGTCGCCATCATGGGTGAGGATATTCACATCAAGGAGGGCGACACGGTGAAAAGGACGGGGCGGATTGCTTCGGTCCCTGTGGGTGATGCCTTGATTGGCCGGGTGGTAAACCCTGTTGGGTTGCCTCTGGATGGAAAAGGGCCCATTGAGGCTGAAGAGACTGCTCGGATTGAGCGAATTGCCCCTGGTGTTATCGAGAGGCAGCCGGTGAATGAACCCATGTACACGGGCATCAAGGCCATTGACGCAATGACTCCTGTGGGAAGAGGGCAGAGAGAGCTGATCATTGGCGACCGTCAGATCGGTAAGACGGCCCTGGCAGTGGATGCTATAATTAACCAGAAGGACAGTGGTGTTAAATGTATCTACGTGGCGGTTGGCCAGAAGCAATCTACGGTGGCTCAGGTGGTAGACGTATTACGTCGGCATGGAGCCATGGAATACACCACTGTAGTTTCGGCCTGTGCCAGTGAGCCTGCAACTTTGCAGTATATTGCTCCTTATGCCGGTTGCGCCATGGGTGAATATTACAGGGATCGTGGGCAACACGCTTTGATAATTTACGATGACCTTTCAAAGCAGGCTGCGGCATACCGCCAGGTTTCATTGCTTCTCAGACGTCCTCCTGCTCGCGAGGCCTACCCTGGTGACATCTTTTACAATCACTCGAGGTTGCTGGAGCGTGCAGCGAAGTATAACGATGAAAAGGGAGCGGGGTCTCTTACGGCTCTGCCAATCATTGAAACGCAGGCCGGTGACGTTTCTGCGTATATCCCGACCAACGTTATCTCCATTACCGACGGCCAGATTTACCTGGAACCGGGTCTTTTCTTCGTGGGTGTAAGACCTGCTATCAACGTCGGCCTGTCGGTATCGCGAGTTGGTGGTGCTGCCCAGATCAAGGCAATGAAGCAGGTGGCAGGGAGGCTCCGTATGGATTTGGCTCAGTATCGTGAGCTAGAAGCGTTCGCCAAGTTCGGAAGCGACCTTGACAAGGCCACCCAGCAGCAGTTGAACCGCGGTGTGAGGCTTGTGGAGCTTCTCAAGCAACCACAGTATCAGCCAATGCCAGTGGAAAAGCAGGTGGTATCGCTCTATTCCGGTACCAGGGGATTTTTGGATCCCTTGCCGGTGGAAGCCGTATCGAGATACGAGCAAGAAATGCTTCAGTTTGTTGAACAGAAATACCCAGAAATTCTTGAAGAGATCAAGGAGAAGAAAGAGATCAGTGACGAGCTTGACAAGAAGATGGAGAAGGCTCTCACTGAATTCGGAGAAATTTTCCAAGCTGAATTAGGATAAATTTTGAACAACGACCTATCATAGAGAAAGAATGGGTTTGCGCTTATGGCGGCTCTACGGGATATCAAGAGAAAAATAGAAGCAGTAAAGAAGACTCAGCAAATAACTAAGGCCATGAACATGGTGGCTGCTGCAAGGTTGAGGAAGATGCAGCAGACCATGGAAGAATTCGTGCCTTACGCCGAGAAATTTACAGAAGTAATAGGTAGGGTGGCGGCTGGTGTTAACCCGGAAGACTTTGATCTAATCAGGGCTAGAGAAGAGATAAACAAGATCGAACTCGTGCTTCTGACCGCAGATCGTGGTCTCTGTGGTGGTTTCAATACCAACCTGATTAATTTGAGCGAAAAATTTAAGGCGGAGAAGGAGGAGGAGGGGTTACATGTTTCGTTAACTTCCCTCGGCAGAAAAGGTACCAGCTACTTCCGTCACAGAAAAGTGCCCATGAGGGCCACATACGAAGGATTCCTTGGTTCGCCCAACTATGAAGATGCAAAAAAGCTCGGTGATGAGTTGATTCAGTTATTTGAGACGGGTGAATGTGAGGAGGTTTATCTGATTTACAGCCACTTTTACAGCGTGGCCCGAATACGCCCCACCGTTATAAAGCTTCTGCCCATAGAACCAAAGGAACAGACAGAAGAAGATGTGTATATCGAATATATCTTTGAACCGTCCCATGCGGAAGTTTTAAACGATTTATTACCTAACCACATTTACATAAAACTATTGGAATCGTTTTATTTAACTGCTGTCAGCGAGCATGCTGCCAGGATGACAGCTATGGATAATGCAACTAATAACTGTAAAGATCTGATACATGATTTAACATTAACGTTTAACAAGGCACGCCAGGCAGCCATAACAAAAGAATTGATGGATATTGTCGGAGGCGTGGAGGCTCTGAAGAAAGCATAAGCTCCAAAGTAAATACCTTAGGAGGATTGGGGACAAATGAATATTGGAAAAATAGTACAGGTAATTGGTAATGTTGTGGACGTCAGGTTTCCAGAGGGTAAACTGCCCAAAATTCTTACCGCGTTAACGGTGTCCAACCCCGGGATCAGCGATGAAGAAGACAACCTTGTTCTTGAGGTTGAGCAGCAACTCGGAGACGGGGTGGTCAGGTGTATCGGTATGGACACAACGGATGGTCTTGTCAGGGGCATGCCCGTAAAAGACACTGGAAATCCGATCCAGATGCCGGTAGGCCCGAAGACTCTCGGAAGGGTTTTAAATGTGGTCGGCAGACCAGTGGATGGTATGGGTCCTGTGGAAGCGGATAAATATTACCCGATTCACAGGCCTGCTCCGGCTTTTACCGAGCAGGACGTAAGTGTCGCGGTTCTTGAAACCGGTGTTAAGGTTATCGACCTGCT
>JALSTM010000223.1 GCA_026983715.1 Desulfobacterales bacterium | reverse complement strand
TTTCCTTCTTCGCGTTCTTTGCGCCTTAAGCGAAGCGGGCGGTTCATTTATGACGGACACTGGTAGTATAAGAATTATGACACGCTAAAACGTTACATGTTTATGGGGAACTACTCTAAGATAGTCATTATTGGTCACACAGCCACGGCGGATTATTCTTTACCTTGTCAAGCAATCCTTTTCTGCCATCAGGGTCGTTCAACTGCACCGCATCTGCGGTCCAGGTGAACAATCACGGATTCAGGTTATAGGTTGGGCTGGCCCTTAAGAAATGATGAACAAGCTTTATACCTCTAGACAACTCTATGCTATAGTCATCCTTGGTTCCTTGTTTCTGCTCGTCTACGGTTTTAGAGCATGGAAGAGATATGAAGCCGCGTCAAAAAAAATATCCGCAGGAGGGGTCTGGGCAGAGATCAAAGGAAATGTTCGTAAACCGGGGGTATACTCCGTTGAAATCGGAGAAAATACCCTTAAGAGCCTCGTTGAAAAAGCGGGTGGCCTAGAGGGTGTCGTTGCTAAACGCGTAATAGATGAAAAACTCGTGGGTCAACAAGTCAACCATGGTGATTCGTGGATGATTGAAATCCTGCCTGGTGGGGCGCTGCGAACAACAAAAAAACGCATAAAAGGTGCAAAGGCTCTTGCCCTGGGCCTTAAAATGCAAATAAACTCAGCTTCAGAGACTGATTTACTGGCGCTTCCCCTCATGACCCAAAACCTAGCCAGGAAAATTGTTCGCTACAGGGAAAAACGCGGTCAATTCAGGTCATTTAAAGAGTTAATGGAAGTACCTGGTGTTACAGAAAGAAGACTAAACCGGTGGAAGCAATACCTCTCAGTGGGCTCGGAAGAGCCGTAATTGTGTATTGTAAGTCCACTGTATGGAGCAAGTGGACATTCTTTCTTATGGTTGTTGTTTCCTGTAATTACCTTCAATTTACAGGTTTGGATGATTTATCAAGGAATGAAATTAACCCCCTGGTCTTGTTCAGGTGTTCATACGCTAAACGGGTGGCCATCCTTCCCCTTGGTGTACGTTTCAAAAATCCTTCCTGGATTAGGTAGGGTTCGTAGACGTCTTCCAGGGTATTTTTGTCTTCACAGATAGCGGCTGCAAGTGTTTCCAGACCGATGGGCCCCCCGTCGAACTTCTCAATTAGGGTGTTCAGAATGCACCTGTCCATCCTGTCAAAGCCTCGCTGGTCAACGTTCATCATGGTAAGGGCTTCGTCGGCTACCTCCTTTGTTATCTTTCCATCCGCACATACCTGGGCGTAATCTCGGACTCTTCTGAGCAGTCTGTTTGCTATTCTTGGTGTCCCCCTTGATCTTCTCGCAATTTCAAGGGCGCCTTCATCATCTATAGTTACGCCAAGTATCTCTGCTGATCTAAGGACAATTTGCTTCAGTTCTTCCGGCTTGTAAAATTCAAGCCTGAAAACAACTCCAAAGCGGTCTCTCAAGGGAGGCGTCAATAAGCTTGTTCTCGTTGTTGCCCCTATGAGTGTAAACCGTGGGAGGTCAAGTTTTATAGACCTTGCTGACGGCCCTTGCCCGATTACTATATCTAGCTGAAAATCTTCCATAGCGGGGTAAAGAATTTCTTCCACAACAGGATTGAGACGATGTATCTCATCGATGAAAAGAACGTCGTGGGGTTCAAGGTTGGTAAGTATGGCAGCGAGATCTCCCGGCCTGTCAATAACGGGACCGGAAGTTATTCTGATATTAACGTTTAATTCGTGGCTTATGATGGTTGCAAGAGAGGTTTTCCCGAGCCCCGGGTAGCCGTGCAAAAGTACGTGGTCAAGAGGCTCGTTTCTTTCCTTTGCAGCCTGTATGTAAATGGAAAGACTCCTTTTCAAATCCTCCTGGCCGAAGAAATCTTGCAGAGATCGCGGCCTTAAGCTCGTTTCCAGAGGAAGATCTTCCACCTTTTTGCTCCTTGATACAATTCTATTGGCATCCTTCTTGCCCTCTGTTATGTTGCTATCTTTTTTTCGTAGATGATCCATGATTAACTTACTTGGCCAGGTATTTGAGGGCATCTTTTAGCAGTTTCTCGAGCCTTATCTCTGCTCCGTCAGCAAAGTCAGCCCTGGCTATTGCTACTGCTTTCTCTGCTTCCATGGCCCTGTAACCAAGGCTGAGAAGAGCGGCTATGGCATCGCTTTCTACTCCCGTTGACTCCGAAAGCGTGGGAATCCTTACGCCCGGCTTTTCCTTTCTTTCCGTGGAAAGTTTGTCTTTTAGCTCGAGGATCATTCTTTCGGCTATTTTTTTCCCGACGCCCGGAACACTCTGAAGTCTCTTTACGTTTCCACGATAGACTGCCTCTTCAAGTTCCCCCGGAGTAATGCCGGAAAGTATGTTTAGTGCAAGGCGAGGCCCTATTCCGTTTATGCCCACAAGCTTCAAGAAAATCCTTTTTTCTTCCATGGAAAAAAAACCAAAAAGCTCAAGGGTATCTTCCCTCACATGGGTATAGACATTAAGGCCTGCCACCATCCCCTGGTCAGGAAGCTCGTAGAAGGTGTTTAGAGAAACGTAAAGCTGATAACCAATTCCGCCTACATCCACGATGATGTATTCAGGAGACTTGTATCTTAACTTGCCTTCAATATAAGCTATCACAACAAATAACCTGGTTCTCTTTTTCTGATCCTAGAAAGACTCCTGGCAGTGTTGAGATGACAGATTGCAACTGCCAGTGCATCGGCCATGTTGCTTTCCGGAATTTCACTTAGAGAAAGAAGCATTCGAATCATTTCCTGGACCTGTCTCTTGTCTGCCCGTCCGTATCCTACCACCGATTGCTTGATTTCAAGGGGTGAATACTCGTAAACATCAAGTCCCGCATTTACGCCTGCCAGAATCGCTACTCCCCTTGCATGACCAAGCAAAATAGCACTTTTAACGTTTTTTGAGAAGAAAAGACTTTCTATGGCCATAACCTCCGGCCTGTATTCCGTGATTATCTTGGTTAACCCGTGGTAGATTGCGCCAAGTCTTTCGGGGAAAGATGGTTCTTTGCCGACTTTCAAATAACCGCTTGCCAGATGCAGTAATTTCTGGCCACTACCTTCCACCACGCCGTAGCCAGTTACAACTGATCCCGGGTCTACTCCGAGGGTTTTCATTTTTCTACCAATCAATTAGCCCAGTGATTCCAGAATCTTTTCATCAATATCGAAGTTGGCGTAAACCTTCTGAACATCATCGGAGTCCTCAAGGGCATCCATCAGTTTCAGCATCTGTTCTGCCTGCTTGTTGCCCAGTTTTACCGTGTTCTGGGGAATCATGCTGATTTCGGCCAGTTCATACTTTATGTTCTGTTCTTCGAAGGCTTTTTTCACTTCTTCAAAATCACCCTGGAGCGTAACCACTTCAATTTGATCATCTTCCTCGCGAACGTCTTCCGCACCGGCCTCTAGCGCAATTTCCATTATTTCGTCTTCGTCAACTTCATCCCGATTAAAAACAATAAGACCCTTCTTGTCAAACATCCAGGCCACGCAACCGGCTTCCCCAAGGCTTCCCCCGTGCTTGCTCAATATGTACCGAAGTTCGGCTGTTGTCCGGTTTTTATTGTCAGTTAGAGCTTCGATAAGGATTGCAACGCCCCCGGGGCCGTATCCTTCATATATGGCTTCCTCGAGACTGTATCCTGCAAGTTCTCCCGTTCCTTTTTTAATTGCCCGTTCAATGTTATCTTTGGGCATGTTTACCGCTCTTGCCGAAGCTATGGCAGCTCTGAGCCTGGGATTTCCAGTTGGGTCACCACCTCCCATCCTTGCGGCAACCGTGATTTCCCGGATAAGTTTTGTAAAAATTTTCCCTCGTTTTGCATCCTGGGCGCTTTTCTTGCGTTTTATAGTGCTCCACTTTGAATGTCCTGACATGGAGTATCCTCCTCTTTTTTCCAGCTAGGTTGACTCTTCTTACCTGTACCCAGCAGGTATATTTCCCTGCTATCTTTTCTCGATGCCTTAGGTTTTATTATTTTTACACGATCAAATTCTCCCCTGACCTTTTTCAGAAATTCCGGAAAATCTTCTCCTTCAAATACTTTGCAAAAAAAAGATCCCCCTTTTTTCAGTACTGCTATAGCAATTCCTAGGGCTCTATCGGCAAGATACACTGACCTGGTGCTATCAACGAAACCTATGCCGGTAGTCGCTGGCGCCATGTCACTCAAAACAACATCAAATACCGGTGAGTATTTTTTCAACAAAGCCGGATCAAGTTCATTTACGTCTTGCTTGAGAAAAATAACCCTGGGACTAAATTCTTTTTTTAATTCTTTTAAATCAACACCGATCACAAGGCCTCTAGTGCCCACTTTTTCTTCCGCGTATTGAAGCCATGATCCCGGGTAACAGCCGAGATCAAGGACACGTGCACCCGGTTTGATTATCCGGTACTTTTTCTGAATCTCTTCAAGCTTGTAAACCGATCGGGCAACGTACTTATGTCGTTTTGCCTTTTTAAAGTAAAAATCCTTTGGTTTGTATCTGCCCATTTATCGCGCTTCTATATTTTTATTGCGATAAGAGAGGAAATAGCTCTCCGCAAACACCTTGAGAACGTTTTGTTCGAATTTTCTGTCTGTGTCGATAATTATCGCCTTTTTCAACTCATCTCCTGATAACTCCTGGAAAGCCTTCACATGACCTTCCAGGTGCTTCAACCTCGCGTCCGTTACCAGTTTTTTGCCCTCCCTTGCCCTGAGGCGTCTTTCAATGGTTGATAGGGGAGGTCTGCAATGAACTATAACAAAATTTGCGTTCCATTTCCTGGCAATCTCTTTTGCCTTGCTGCGGATGTCTTTGTTACCAAAGGTGGCATCAAGTACCACTGAGTTCCCTTTTCTTAAGGAGGCTTCTGCCAGTTCGAGCAACTTGGCGTATGTCCTGGCAGAGGCTTCAGGGCTGTAGATTCCCTGGCCAAAATCTTCGTCTACCCTTTCGTCCGGTTTCAACCCGAAGAGTTCTTTTCTAACAACATCGGAAGAAAATAGCGGAATTATGTGCCTTTGAGACAGTTCGCGGGCCATTCTGCTTTTACCGCTGGCAGGTAGTCCGCAAACAAGCCAGATGGTTGGTCTTTGAAAATGGTCTGCAGCTTCATATGAAAGATCAAGGTACCTTTGGGCTTCTTCTGTCATCCGGTGGGCTTCGCTGGTTTCAAGAGTTCCGCTTTCAAGCTGAAAACAGCTAACTTTTAGCCGCACGTAAGCCCTGTAGCATTTATAAAAATCAAGTACCGTGAAAATATCCGGATCGTAACATGCCCTGACGTATTCTGTAAGTAGTTCTCTTGCGGTTTCTCTGAATCCATTGAAATCAAGGTCCATGAGCAGAAAAGCTAAATCCGATGCTACATCACCGTAACGGAATCGGTCATTGAACTCTATGCAATCAATAATTTGAATACCATGCGATTCAAAGTAGACATGTTCGCACCTGAGATCCCCGTGGCAGTCACGGATCCATCCGCTATCTATCCTCCTATCGAATAATTTTTCTTTTCTTTCCAGGAATTTTCTCGTGGCATCCCGGATGAAGCAATATTTGTCCTCGGGAATGATGCTTGGAACAAAGGGCTTGGTTTGGGTGAAATTTTCCTCGGTGTTAAAGCCAACGGTCTCGATTTTTCCAAATTTATCAATGGATGAATTTCTTTCTGCGGCAGTATAAAACCCTGCCAACCTTCGAGCGAGACCCTTTGTCTGTTCAAGCTTGAGCAGGCCGTTTTTAAGGAAAGAAAGAAGAGTATTTGCATCTGAGAGTTGCCTCATTTTTATCACGTATTCTACAATTTCTCCAGTATCACCGAGAAAAAGCTCTGAATCTTTTTTTCTCAACGTAAGAAGATCCAGGTATACATCTGTTGTTAGTCTTCTGTTTAGTTCAATCTCCTGCCTGCAGTAAAGGTGTCTCTTTTCCAGGGTGGTAAAATCAAGAAAGCCAAAATCCACCGGTTTTTTAATCTTGTAAACATAATCCCCGGTTAGGAAAACGAGCGAAATATGAGTTTCCTTTTTTTCGATTTTTTTTACCGGATGAGGGTAGAAGTCCGGGTTTGAAAAAACCGCTATTATTTGTTCTCTATTTATCGGCATGAACCGTTCTCCTTGTCACTAGTAGGAAACGACCTCTTTTAACTTCCTGGCTAGCCTTGGTGATAGCTTAAGCAATGCCTGGTACTCCTTTTCTGCTTCATCAAACTTTTTTATCGATAAATAGGTTAGCGCAAGGTTGTAATGGACTTGTGGTTCATTGGGATTGATGGCTATGGCCCTCTTGTACGCTTCAATTGCCATGTCAAACTTTTCCAGCTTCGCATATGCTACACCTAGGTTAGCGTTTGCGGCTAGGAAGTCGGGCCTAAGCTTGATGGCTTTTTCGTAATACCTTGCAGCCTGCCTGTACTTTTTCTGCTTGGAATATACTACTCCCATGTTGTAAAAAATGTCAGCGTCCTTGATCCCGAGCGTAAGGGCTTTTTTATAAGTGGCAATTGCCTTGTCCGGTTTTTTTAGGACCCAGTATACTAGCCCTAGATTCGTGTAGAGAACCGGAACCCGCGGATTGAGCTCCATGGCTTTTTCAAAGGCGGTTGCTGCACTTTCAAACATCTTTAGGTTGGCGTAGGCTTTCCCCAGGCCGTGGTAAGCCTTGGCGTTTTTTGGGTGTCTTTTTAATTCTTTCCGAAAGGCAGTGAGTGCTTTTTTGTACTGTTGGGTTTTGAGATAACAGTCACCAAGGTAAAAGTATATATCCTGGAATTTGTTATCTTTTTTCAATGCCCTTTTGAGAAATTTTATCGCATTTTCACAGTCATCTAGTTCTCTGTAGAGAAGCCCCAGCTTGTAGGCCGCGGGCAGATAACCCGGTTTCAGGGTTTCAATTTTTTTGAAAGTTTCCAGTGCTTTCTTTTTATCGCCCTGGTTCAAATAAAGTGACGCAAGACTGTATAGTGCATCGAAATAGGTGGGATCGAGTTCAACGGCTCTTTCAAGTGCCCTGACTGCGTTCTTTGTTTTCCCAATGCCCAGGTATGCAAGCCCTAGCCTGTAGTATAAAACGGGATCATTTTTCCGGCGAACCTGCTTTTGAAGGATAGGGACGGCTTCCTCGAAACGGGCTTCAGAAAGGAGCTTTAAAACCGGGTCGTCTGCGGCAGTTTGCGGCATGCTGAAAGCGAGTACAGGTGGTTTCAGGAAGAAAAAAAGGACGATAACAATCAGTATTTTTGGAAATTTCAGGCAAGTTTTCTTCCAATCCATGCAGAATCTTCCCGTGGGCAGTAAAGCTTCTGCCAGCGTTGTTTCTAGGCAGCTGAGTTCGTAGTTTTTCTTTGTGTTTTCGTCTTTTATATTATACCTTGATAACTACTCAATCTACGATGGCCTGTCAACCGTTTTAGAGGGTGGAACTTTGGTTTTGATGAATGATATTAAACGTATGCGGCCCAGGTGAACGATAACGGATTCAGGAAATGGTCATAAGGGAGGGGAAGGCGTAAATGGAAATATTTTCCAAGGTTAAAGTGAATCGATTGCCAGTATCGGGGGAGTTTTTAAAAGAAAAGAGGTTAATTGAGGAAAGAGGAGAACTGGCGCTAATTTCAGACGGAAAGGTTTTCCGACATCTGGCATATTTTTCTCTAAAAGCAGGTAAAGGATTTTATAGGGGAGGACATTATCATCTAAAAAAGGTGGAGCATATCTATGTAATCTCCGGGAAACTCGAGATAACGTTTGTCGATGTGGATACCGGCAAAAGGTATGTAGGCAGGTATCAAGATGGTAACAGGATTACCATCTATCCCAGATGTGCCCACATTTTCCGGGCCAAGGAGGATGTCCAAGCAATTGAATATTATGAGATGCCTTATGACCCAAAAGATTACTTGCCGTTTGAAGAATTCTGACGATACTCGGAGTGAAAAAGTCAAGATTTCAGAGGAGTGTAAAATGGATACACGGATTTTCGATTTAATGGATAAAAGAAGGCTTAGAGATTACATAGACTTCTTGTTGTGGAACTATCGAGTAATGGATGCTTTCTGGTTTATTTACGTCGAAGAGGAATTTGGAAGGGAGACGGCGGAAAAAATTAATCAAAGGGTCTGGGGGAAAGTGGCTAACCTGGCTGCGAGAGACATTGTTAAGAAGTTCGAAATAAAAGAAAAGGGGCTCAAAGGGTTTGTAAAGGCTCTCCGGCTATTCCCCTGGACAATTCTCGTAGGTTACCGGATTGAAGAGAGGGGAAACGAGGTAATAATTACCGTGCCTCACTGTCCACCTCAGGAAGCCCGTATTCGGCGAGGGATGGGAGAATATGCTTGTAAAGATATGCACAGGGATGAATTCGCCGATTTTGCTCATGTGATAGA
>JALSTM010000222.1 GCA_026983715.1 Desulfobacterales bacterium | reverse complement strand
GACGTCATAATTTCAACCGGTTACATATGTTTTCCCTTAGATACACAAATCCGTGAGCGTTTATCTGGGCCGCAGATGCAAGGAAGAGTCCGACGGACTATATAGTTGGCAATGTCCGACGGGCGATGACATCACAGATGCGGTGCAGGTGGACGATCACGGATTCAGGCTGATTTAAAAGATCGCATCTACAAAAGTATCTGGTTCAAAGGGATGAAGATCATCGAGAGTCTCACCAACACCGATATACTTAACCGGGACCTTCAACTCCCTGCATACCCCAACTACGATACCTCCCTTGGCCGTACCATCCAGCTTGGTTAATAACAACCCTGATATTCCGAGTTGTTCCGAAAAAAGCCTTGCCTGTGATAGGGCATTTTGCCCCGTTGTTGCATCGAGAACCAGTAAAACTTCATGGGGAGCACCCGCAACCTTTTTACCGATGACACGTTTGATCTTTTTTAGTTCTTCCATTAGGTTTACCTTTGTGTGCATTCGTCCTGCCGTATCTATCAGAACCACGTCTATTTCCCGGGCAACAGCCGATGTCAAAGCATCGAAAACCACCGCCGAGGGGTCTGCTCCAATTTTCTGGCGAACAACTTCGACTCCTGCTTTTTCACCCCAGTGTACAAGTTGTTCAATTGCAGCTGCACGAAAAGTATCCGCCGCAACCAGCATTACCTCTTTACCTTCATTTTTTAGCATGTAGGCAAGTTTAGCTATACTTGTTGTTTTGCCAACTCCATTTACCCCTATGAAAAGTGTCACAAACGGCTTGGCGCTTGAGAAATCTATCTCTGCCGGTAAGTTAAAAAAATAGTTCTTAATTTCTTCTTTCAGGTATTCTTTGAGCTTATCGGGCTGATTAAGTTCTTTTCTCCTCACTTTTTCTGTCACAGAGGAAATAAGCTCCTGGGTTGTCCTAACCCCGAGGTCGGCCGTAATTAGGATTTCTTCGAGTTCATCGAGCAAGTCCTCGTCTATCTGCTTTTTCCCCAGTACTAAGCGATCGAGACGTCCGACAAGTCGTTCCCTTGTTTTTGATAGGCGTCTTCGAAGTCCGCCAAGAAAACCCTTACTTTCGCTTTCAACATCGGAAGCCTGAGGAGCCACTGATTCATTCTCTTTATGGCCGTGCGTTTCTAGCAGTTTACCACTCCCCTCCTCCGAATCCATTCCTTCGTCCACGCCTTCTTCTATCTTTTCTTCTCCAGCTACTTCCTCAACATCCCCTTCGTCCTCTGTTGTGACCTCGAAACCAGTTTTATCTTCCGTTTCATCACCATGTTCGGATCTGTCCTTTACCTCGTCTTCCGCCTTGGTCTTCTTTTTAAACCACTTAATCATTCTAGCCTCCAATTGTACATGTCCCGACACCCTCCGGGTCGTCCACCCGCACCGCATCTTAGGCGTCATTGCCCGCCGGACAGAGCGTACTATAGTCCGCCGGGCTCTTCCTTGCATCTGCAGCCCAGGTAAACGATCACGGATCCAGGATTATCTCTTATTTTCAAGGTACTCCTCAACCAGTCTTCGGCATTTATGAACACCTAATCTCCCTGATGTCTGTTCAATTGATCTAATATTTTCAAAAAGTGTTCGGCAATCTTCCATATCCAATTTGGCAATCATTTTCAAGGTATTGATTTCATCCATCGTGTGCGGAAAGTCAAAATCGCCTTCAGGAATCAGTTCTTCTTTCTCGATAAGTTTTACGTAAAGGATACTTCTTGCAGCTAAAAGGGCCTGTTTTTCATGGGGAAATTTACCCTTGAAAACGAAACCGAGCGTAAGCCTGTCACCAGGGGATAAAACGAGCTTACCCCTGAT
>JALSTM010000221.1 GCA_026983715.1 Desulfobacterales bacterium | reverse complement strand
CTTTTTGCATGGATCGCTTTAGCCACCAGCTCCTTTCCCGTGCCCGTTTCACCGGTTATTAGCACCGGAACATCGGTTCCGGAAATATCCATGATCATACTAAAGATTTTCTGCATCTCATCGGAGACACCGATCAAGTTTTCAAACCTCACCGACCTGGCTACCTGTTCTTTCAGAAGCAAGTTCTCGTCTATAAGCTTTTTCTGCTGGAGGAGTTTTTCCACCAAAAGTGCCAGGGTTTCAGGTTCAAAGGGCTTCATCAAGTAGTCATTGGCACCGTTTTTCATTGCCTTTACGGCGGTTTCGACTGATCCGTAAGCGGTAATCATCACAATTACGGTTTCAGGAAATCGCTTCTTTACTATTTCAAGAACTTCTAGACCGTTCATCTTTGGCATCATGATGTCAAGGAAGAGCAAATCGTAAGGCGCAAGCTCGAGCATCTCCAGGGCTTCCGGGCCGCTAGCTGCAGTATCCACTTCGTATCCCCCTTTCTTGAGCCAGCCTTTCAAAGATTCTCTTACAATTAATTCGTCATCAACTACCAAAATTCGAATCCTTCCAGACATGAATTATCCTTTTTCCTGATTACCCTTAGCGTTCGTCGTACCCTTGCTTCGCTTCGGTTTTTCTTTTAAAACCCCGTTATTGTTATCGGGCCCGGCCTCGGGGAACCGGATAATGAAACAGGTACCTTCTCCAACCTTGCTATCCACAAAAATGGATCCGCGATGTTCCCGCATAATTCCGTAAACCACTGAAAGGCCAAGTCCTACCCCCTTGTCATCGGATTTGGTGGAAAAAAAAGGCTCGAATATTCTGGATATGTTTTCCTCCGGTATTCCGCAGCCAGTGTCACATATATCTATCCTTACCTTCTTTCGCTTCCTTTCATAAAAAGTTCTCACGGTGAGCCTGCCACCTTCGGGCATGGCCTCAATGGCATTAAAAATCACGTTTATAAAACACTGTTGAATATGGTTGTAGTCACCTATGACCTCGGGTAGGTCAGGAGACAGATCTTCTTCAAGTTCTATTTTTTGAAGAGACATCCTGTGCTTGCACAACGTCAGAACTGCTCTAATAATTTCGTTTATGTTTACCCTTCTTGCTTCCATTTTTTGTTGGCGAGAAAACGACAGAAGGTTAGATACTATATCACCACACCGGGCAGATTCCTTGGAAATAAGGGCAAGATAGTTTCGGAATTCTTCAATCTCCTCTTCAGAAAGGGTCTTTCCCTCCTCCAGCTTCGAGTACATCAACTTTGACAGGGCATGAATTCCGGAAATTGGATTGTTAATCTCATGTACAGAACTTGCTACGAGCTTTCCCAGGGCAATCATTTTATCTTCGTGAACCAAACGAGCAAGGTTCTTCTTTATCCTCTTTGTTGTGGCATCAACTTGCTCCTTAAACTCCGAGGTTATATCCCTGAAAATCTCAATCACCATCATTTTTTCTCCCTCGCGATGAGGGAACGGATAGGTGACAACTTCGTAGTAGGTTACACCCTTGTTCGGGTCGTGATGTTCATGTATAGCCTGGGCAGATAGCCCCGTTTTAAGCGTCTCCTGAAGAGGACACGGCCTTTTTGCGGTATTGCAAGGAGATAAGCTCTGGTGCATCACCTGATAGCAATGCTTGCCAATTACATCAGACCGCTTAGCACCAAGGACACTCAGCATTGATGGATTAATATCGATTATCGTGTAATCTTCATCGAGTAAGAGAATTCTGTCTGCTACACTATTCCAGAGAGCTGCGACAAAGTTCCGAGTGAAGTTCAGTTCAACATTACACTCATGGCACCCTTCGCTGAGAAGTATAATCTCGCCAAGAAGCCTTGAGACCGCATAATCCAAAACCTGTACCTGGGGGGGAAGATAAGGAAGAACTTCTTCCAGCAGTTCTTTTTTACCGGTGAGTTCTATAATGAGATCAATATCCGGGAAGTTCACCAACTCCCTGAAATCTTCGGTTGTATAAATCCCCCTCTTTTTTGCCTCAATGAAACCTACTGCCTCAGGATTATGATCGGCAACGGCAACAATTTTTATCGGAATATCCCGGAAACTGTTTTTTTCGAGCAAAGACAAAAGCGCAGCACATCGAGTTCCACCGCCTATTACGGCGATTTTGAGGGGCTTGGAAAAACTCAAAACCTCCTTTTGTTTCCGTTGTTTTTCTTCCTTCTCCTTGAAACAGGCTGTAGCCATAGAAATTCACCTACTATACCTTGTAGTATTCACGATACCATTCTACAAAACGTTTGATACCTTCTTCAATAGGCGTGCTAGGTTTGAAACCAACGTCACGAATCAGGTCGTCCACATCAGCGTATGTCCTTTGAACGTCCCCAGGTTGCATAGGCAAAAATTCTTTTTTCGCTTTTTTACCAAGAGTTTTCTCAAGAACTTCAATATACCTCATTAATTGCACTGGTTGATTATTCCCGATATTGTAAAGCCTGTATGGAGCATAGCTGCTACCCGGATCTGGGTCGTCTCCACTCCACTCAGGATTCCCCTCGGGCAACCTGTCACAAACCCGGACCACCCCTCGTACTATATCATCTATATAAGTAAAGTCACGTTGCATATCGCCAAAATTAAACACTTTAATTGGTTCCCCGGCCAAAATTGCTCTCGTAAAAAGAAATAACGCCATATCTGGCCTCCCCCAGGGGCCATAGACGGTAAAAAACCTGAGTCCCGTGGTAGGTAACCGATAAAGGTGACTGTAGGTGTGAGCCATCAGTTCGTTGGCCTTTTTGCTTGCGGCATAAAGGGAGATAGGGTGATCAACGTTATGATGAACGGAGAATGGCATCTTTGTGTTAGCCCCGTAGACGGAACTTGAAGATGCGTAAACCAGGTGCTCTACATGGCTATGTCTGCACCCCTCAAGAATATTCAAGAAACCGACAATGTTGCTGTCCACGTACGAATGCGGATTTTCAAGTGAGTATCTCACACCTGCCTGCGCGGCAAGATTTATCACCCTGGAGAAGTCTTCGTCTTTAAACAATTTTTCTATGGGTGCCCGATCTGCAAGGTCTAACTTTGCAAACTTAAACCTATCGTAATCCATTAAAATATTGAGCCTAGCTTTTTTAAGGCCCACATCATAGTATTCATTTAAGTTGTCAAGTCCGACGACTTCATCGCCACGTTCCAAGAGATTCTTGCTTACATGAAAACCAATGAAACCCGCCGCACCTGTTACCAGATATTTCATTACTTAGTATTTCTCCCTTCATGCACCTGTTGATAATAAAAAAGTTCTGACTTCCAAATAGAGACTCTAACCATTATCGCTTATGAGTTCATGCCTAGCCCATTTGCATTACATGGTCTTGCAGCTAAATTGCGACCGCTCCACAGACAACTTTTCCCGTAGCAAGACCAAGGATAATTTGTTTCATACCGTTAATGATTAGTAAAGCTTTCATATCTGCATGGCCAACATTCTTATTTCCATCAACAAAAGGACCATTCATAAAGAGCAAAAAAAGAGGGCCGCTGATTTCGAAATAAGGTCTGGGTAGAGATCGGTCTGATTAAAAAAAAGCCAAGAGCGATTGATCGCAGATTGAACCGATTCAATACCACGAATTCCACGTAAACCTCCAGAAGAAGCAATTATCACCTTATGAGACTCAAGAACTTCAAGGAGATAAAAGAAGCGCATCATCCAAGCCGATAATAAAGCTCCTTATTCTTGAACAGGACTCGACTCATTGCTTCTTCAAAGCCTGGTTACGGCTAGGCTATAAGATCCTCAATAGATGCTATTAAAAACTAATCGGGCAACAGACCAAACTTCTTTACTTCTAAGTTAGGAGACCACCCCCTGAGTCCTCGATTGTCACGCAGATTTTCGCCATAGCAGATACCTCCAATCATCAGAATATATAGGCATTTTAGCGGATTGCCACTTTGCCTTCAGATTTTGTTTATTACATAACCATCAATATATTTCAAGCGTCTCTGAATACGGATACAGGTTCGAACACGCTATTTCAAAACGCCTTAAAACTGGCCCATCGGCAAAATTCAAGACAAAAGAGCCTATCCTGCAGGCAGCCTGCAACTGAAAAGGCACAAGTAGTCTCACCAATGTGCTTACAACCTTGTAGGCCGAATGATACCGTTCAACAAGGTCAAGACGATCAAAACAAATGCTTCGAGCATTGAGAATTCCTGCCTTCCGGAAAACTTCCTTTACCGCTTCTTCAAACACTGACGCCTGCACCTGCGGTATTGCTTCAAAGTCCATGACGATCATCTTCATCAAATAGTTCGCTTTTATAGACTCCCCCTTGCTTACTATCACCTCGCCAAGCCTTCTCGGAAGAGACCACATTGAGTAGTTTATCAGGGAAGCGCCATCTTCGCTAGGGGGTGTAATAGAGCTGTAAGGATCAACAACGAGGTACCTATCTTCCGGGTAAACAAGGATATCTGCCGGGATTTCTGAAGCGTCCTGGACTCGTAGTTCTATTTCCGGGTATATATTTGCCTGGCAATCCGACGGTCTCATTGTTCGGTCACTTTTATTTCAAAAAAATGATTGCAAAATATTTGCAAATACATATAATGCTTAATAACTGTATAAAATATAAGCTACCAATATGAAGAATCTCAAGATATAGTATTACAAAACGGAACAATTATTCAATAATTAGGAGATTAAAAATGGATCGAAAAACCAGATTAAAACAGTCAGGCCTGTCCTGCACACGGTGGAGATACAGTATTTTGAAAATATTAAAAGACTCCCATCTGCCGCTGACATCCAAAGATATTTACAAGATGCTGCCAAACCCCAAACCAAACCTCGCCACCGTCTACAGAAACCTTAACAGGTTGGTGGAAAAGAATCTCGTTCGATGCGTTACCCTAGGAGAGCGAGCCAGGTATTACGAACTAATTCAGCCGGACAGCCACAAGCATAGAATCATATGTAAAACCTGTGGCCAGATAGAAGCCTTCGAACCTGTAGGCTGCGACTTAAAAAGCTTTGAAAAACTCATCAGGGAAAAGTTCAATTTCAAAGTGGAAGAGCACTCGCTGGAATTTTTCGGAACATGCCCCCGATGTCAAAGCCTTTATCAACAAAATTAACTTACCATAGTCAATAACACAAAAGCAAAGACTATTCAAAACGGGAATGATATAATGGAAAGCCGCCCTGCAGTTGAATCTGCAGGGCGGTTCAATTTCTGCCATGTTTTTCGTGCTTATTGATTAATTGCCCACCTCAAATTCCTTTCTGATTTCGTCTTCAAGCTCCTTATTCCAAACCGTTTTCCACTTTCCGTCCTTCCACACCTGGAATTCATCTACCGTTATTGCTCTATACTTTGGATTGATATGACCAACGACCCTAACCTTCTTGTTCAGGTAGCGAGCAAGAAGTGCCCTGTCGAGGTTTGGCACGAAGTAGTAGTTGGTACCTTCAGTTTTAACCACAAATACCCTGGTCGCAGCAACAAGAGGATCTTCTTTGTCCACGGGACATATCTTTCCGGTGGTGACACAGGTAAAACCCTGGACAGTACCAACCACTACGCCAGCAATCGCCTGTAGAGGTAGAGCCATTGCGAAAATAAGTAAGATTGTAATTAACATCTTTTTCATTGTCATCCCTCCTTTACCAGTGTTTAATGTGTCTTGAGTTTTTCCTTCGTTCCCGGGCTCTTTGCCAATATATAGGAGCAACTACCATGCCATTACTTAACATTTGTTGCATTTATATCTAGTTGGTTTAACACACTTTTTTTAATTATTCTGGAAGCAGATGGATGTTAATCGTATTTAACTTAACTTATTAACGTTAATATTACTAATATTAACCTATGCGCATTTTCCATGTAGCAGAACAATCGGTATAATAGCCTTCATTTGTTCTGGACGATAGCGTTAACCAAAGCACTGGTTAACATCAGAAAATTCTGATTAATTACTCAAATGCCCAAGGGTTACCTTCACGTCATGCCGGCCTCCTGACCTAGTCAGGGGCAGGCTCGATCCGGTAACCAGTCTATGTGGAGCTAAATTCCGGCTTTCTGCTACGCTTTGGCCTGAAAGACTGATCTCGGATTGTTGTTATTAGCCTCTTTCTACTTGTAAAGAGTTCTTAGAACCCGAATCTATCAGAAGTTCCATTAGTTCGCTCCATTAATGACTCGAAGGATTATCTATGGATTCGAAGATCAAGAAAAACGTTCTTTTCGTTTGCGAAGGAAATGCCTGCAGAAGTATTATGGCGGAAGCATTGGGGAACTTTTACTGGGGAAATGTTATTATCGCAGCTTCTGCAGGAATATCCCCTATGGAGGAAATACCCGGAGAGACGTTTAAGGTTCTAGACGAAATAAGAGTTCCCACAATAGGTCTCCATCCAAAAAGTATCAAGACCATTGACATCGGCTCTTTTGACATCATCATTAACTTCGCCCTCATATCCATTGAAGAATATCTCCCCGTCAATTTTACCGGAAAAATTATCGATTGGTATGTTAGGGACCCCTACCGGGGAAGTCTCGACTCTTTCAGGCAGACACGAAATGCAATAGAATGGTTTATCACCGATATCTTTCCACGCTATATCGGGCTTTAACTTGAATCCGTGATCGTTCACCTGGGCCGTGGATGCAAAGAAGAGCTCGAGGGACTGTAGTACGCTATTGTCCGACGGGCGATGATGCCAAAGATGCGGTGCAGGTAGATGACCTCCAGGGCGTAAAAAGATTGCTTGAAAGGTGAAGAATAATCCATCCTTGCTATGTGGCTAACAATCAGGAATTTAGACATGTTATACAAATTAGCCATAAAGTTTCATCACGGATTCAGGTTTAAACCTTGTTCCATAAAAAGCGTTATGTTACTAATTTTACGATACGGGCTATCCTGGAGCACGGGCAAAGTATTATCACAGCAGTCAAAAACTGAAGAAATTCTTTCGCAATGCGCACCATTACTGGGGAACTGCCATCAGTGAAAGATTATTTTTAGGGGGCAATACTTGTGGGGATAACTCAGCAGCTCATCTTGAACCTCATCCTGGTTTTGGCCGCAGCTTGGGCACTGGCCTCTCTTTTCGCACGATTCGGATTACCTGTTGTCCTCGGGCAGATGTTGGCCGGTTTCATTCTTGGACCGGCTCTTTTTGGCATCATTAAAAGTAGCGAACCTCTCAGCCTCATGGCCGAATTCGGTATTTTTTTCGCCATGTTTTATGCCGGCATGGAAATGGATCCTAGGGAACTCCTAGAGCACATCTGGCCTTCTCTGCTGGTGGCTTTTGGAGGCTTTGTTTTTCCTTTTATACTTGGATACCTCGTAGTAAAGCTTTTCGGAGGCACTACCTATCAGGCACTTTTTGTTGGCATGGGATTGTCTATTACGGCTATTGCTGTCCAGGCAGCGGTTCTTCAGGAAATGCGGATACTTAAAAGTGAAATCGGTCACATTATAATCGGTGCTGCCATAGCTGATGACATCTTGGCACTTGTAACATTATCTATATTGCTCGGACTGGCCAAGTACGGCTCAATTAGAATGGTGCCACTTTTTATTATTATTTCCAAGGTGGTTTTATTTTTCGGTTTAACCATAGTGCTTGGGCACTTTGTGGTTCCGAAAATTACCCCTAAACTGGATGATCGTGAAGCCAGGGGGTTTACCTTCGCACTGCTGACCGCCCTGGTGATGTCTGCTCTTGCTGAAGTAGCCGGTCTACATTTAATCATTGGTGCCTTTCTCGCTGGCCAGTTCGTAAGAAAGGAAGCCATGAACGAAGAAGTTTACAGGAAGATTAGGGACCGTTTCTATGGCCTCAGCCACGGTTTTTTGTTACCGATATTTTTTGTATCATTGTCATTTCACCTAAAGTTCAAATTCGAATTTTCCTTCATAATATTCAGCTTGATAATTACTCTTATCGCTATCATCGGCAAACTGGTCGGAAGTGCCCTCGGGGCATACATCTCCGGCCAAAAAGCTTCCCAATCGATTATCGTTGGTTTCGGAATGAACGGAAGAGGAGCGGTGGAACTCGCAGTGGCCGCAGTGGTTTTGGATCTGAGCAATCAGTTGGTAAAAGCCAAGCAAATATCATCGCCGCTTCTATCAAGTGACCAATTCGCAGCGCTTATACTCATGGCTTTTTTTACTACGCTGATAGCTCCAATTGCTTTAAAATGGGCAGTGATGAGAAGTTGCGATCCCGAAGAGAAAAAGCGATTCTGCGAACTCTGGGACAGAGGGGCCTGCATGTAATAAATTTATTTCGAAGACGGAGGTATAGAAATGGAAGTTGTTGCATTTTGCGGAAGTCCAAGAAAAAAGGGCAATACCAAGCAAGCGCTGGAAATGGTCTGTGAGGTTTTGAAAAACGAGGGAATCGACTCATCTATCATACAGATTGGCGGAAAACCAATCCATGGCTGCATTGCCTGTTACAAGTGTGGCAAAAAGAAAGACGGCTATTGCCATGGACACAAAGATGATGACCTGAATAACTACATTGATCTCATGAAAAAAGCCGACGGCATACTTATAGGCTCACCCACATATTTCAGCAACGTTTCTCCGGAAGTTAAGGCTCTTATCGATAGAGCCGGCATGGTTGCAAGGCTAAACGGATCATTGTTCAAAAGAAAAGTGGGTGCGGCCGTAGTCATTGCCCGTCGATGCGGGGCCAGCCATGTCTTCTCGTCC
>JALSTM010000220.1 GCA_026983715.1 Desulfobacterales bacterium | reverse complement strand
CGCGAAGGCTATTGGCATGCCGCTGAAAAGAAATATTAACGCAAGAACCCCAACAATCAAACCAATGTAGATAGGATCCATAATTTTCTATTCCTCTGCCACGGACTCTACCATCTTTCCGTTAACATCTCTCAAATCCTGCACGCATTCGTGTATTGTGACCAGAAACTGTAGCGCTGTCAGTGACATACCGACAGGAATAGTCAGGTAGGGATAGACAAGAGGGACACTCCATAAAGATTCTGAAACCCAGCCACCCTCATATGCCTCGTACCACATAATCCAACCCTTCCAGGCCACCAGAACACAAAACCCGAAGGCTATAAGCGAAGTGCTCAGGTTAAGAACAGCATTTGTTCTTTTCGAAAACCTTGATGTGATTAACTGGATATTTATGTGTCCCTTCTCCTTTAAAACCCATGGGGAACCAAGGAAAGTCGCGCACATCAGCATGTATACGGCAAGTTCAACCTGCCATATTGTGGGGGTCCTGAAAATGTATCTAACCAGGACCCCTTCAGTTATTGCAAGAGTTGCTATTACAATGGCCAGAGCACTCAAGTACCCGGCGATATTGCTCAAGGTATTTATGATTCGATAAACGGGGTTTGTATTTCCCGTTTGGTCCTGACCCACCAACCTCTCCTTACTTTTGCCTGGCAAGATCGAGTAACTTTTGGCCGTCCTTGACCTTTTCCGCAAAATGTTTCCACGAGGTCTTTTCAGCAAGCTGTTCCCATTTCTGCCATTCCTCTTGAGTCATAGCATGCACTTTAACACCGT
Organism: Desulfobacterales bacterium; assembly: GCA_026983715.1. GTDB lineage: Bacteria > Desulfobacterota > Syntrophobacteria > B119-G9 > B119-G9 > B119-G9. Next base: position 1,073 of record JALSTM010000220.1, on the reverse strand, counting down.
GGGCCTTCATCACCTTCGACACCTCGTGGTTTGCAGCGACTGAATCATCCAGACCTTTTTTCTCCAGCTCTTGGGCGGCCTTTTCAATTGCAACTTTCTGAGCAGGTGTCAGTTTGTTCCAAGTCTTAACACTTACCACTAGTGGTTCGGCCATAAACCAGATGGAATAATTTTCGGGTGAATTGAAGTAGTCCAGTTGCTCGTAAAGTCTATATGAAATAAAGGAAGTGGACGATGTGAGACAGGCATCGAGAACGCCGGTTTGCAACGCAGTGTAAATTTCCGAAGAAGGCATGCTGGTGATAGACGCCCCAGCCTTGTTTAACATGTATTCGAACTGCTTTCCCGCGGCTCTCATTTTGAATCCCTTAACATCTTCCGGAAGGATAATTGGTTTGCCCTTGCTTCCGATCCCTCCGGCATACCACAACCAGATAAGGATCTTCATTCCGGCCTTCTCGGAAATAGCTTCAACTTCTTTCCCAATAGGCTTGTTTTTCCAGTTCATACCCTCTTGGACACTCGAAATAATACAAGGCATCAGTGTGATATCGAATGCAGGAACCTTCCCCGAGGCATAGGCCAATGGAAACACACAAAAATCGAGCACACCCTTCTTCAGGGCTTCATACTGGGCTTTCGGTTTGTAAAGAGATGCTGAAGGATAAATCAAGAATTTTAATTCGCCCTTTGTTGCTTCTTCAACCTTCTGCTTGAAGGCCACACAAATCTGGTGACGTACATCAGATTCGGCAAATTGGTGAGAAATTTTTAAAGTTTTCGCCCCGGCGTATCCTCCATTGAAGGGTATAAAAATAAGGGTTAAAATTCCTACCGCGGCCCAAAACACACCTAAATTAAACCATCGTCTCATGATCTCTTCCTCCTTTCCCTTTTTAACGATTAGTAAAAACCAAGCAAATTACACATAAACCCAATGAGTATACCCCCTGTTTCGAGTACTACTCATTGTCATCATCGTCTGCATACAAGCTAACAAGGGCTTCACACTGGTTCATCAAATGAGTTTTCATCAGATTTTCTGCTTGCACGGGGTCTCTTTTTTTGAACGC
>JALSTM010000219.1 GCA_026983715.1 Desulfobacterales bacterium | reverse complement strand
GTGAAAAAACCCACCTGAGCGGATCGTCTGACCTTCTGAGAATTTATGAGCGTTGGTTAAGAACCCATAGCAAGAGAGACAGAAAGCTGTTAAAAGAAAAGGGCATAGAGCCCATAAGAGATATTACACCCAGGTTCACGCAGTAAACACGGTTCTTTTCAAAGATCCCGCCCCGTTGAAGGGCATTAATTGACAAGAAGCCCGGACATATTGATCCGGGCAAAATAATATCTACGATAAACAGTTGTGCATGAGGTATACCGAGAGTGCTCCTTAGAAAACTCCTAGGTGAAACGGATTTCAAAAGTGAAAGTGGCTTTGGCACTGAATCCTCTCCCTATATCTTGAGCACTGATTTCCCTTTCCTGGTCTGGACCAGCTTTTCATGGAAAAAGAAGAAAGTACTTCTTGTTGCGGATTCGGCAGATAACATATTCACCCTTTGGCCCCTTGAAGTATCTCAAATCGTGGCCGTGGATATTGCAAGGAAGGCCTGTTTTCTCAACGAACTCAAGTACGCCGCGCTGAAGCATCTTTCCTTTCGTGAATTTCATCGCCTTTTCGGCCCAGTGTACCAAAATGACCTTTTCCCCTCGGTCACTCCTGAAGAAAAAAAGGAATGCTACCTGAAGGTTCGTCCTTCAATCGGCCGAGATGCCAGGAAGTGGCTTGATTCCCAGGTGGGGATAACCGATTTCCCTTCACCGTGTTGGCGTGAGCTCATGTTTGCACATCTAATTCCGCATTTCAGTTTAGAAAAAGAATTTAACAGGACAAAAAGGGCGCTAAGGCCATACCCCTTGTTTAACTTACCCATGGAAACAGCATTGGAACGGCTAAATGAGAAATTTGACGTTATCTACCTTTCGAACATCCCGGAATACATAAAGCAGTCTCTTAGGTTGGAGGAAAGAGATGAAGAAGTTTACCTAATTTTAGAGAAATTTTACAAACTAGCCCTCGAAAGGTTACGTCATGGCGGGACACTAATGACCTACATCTTTGGAAACGTAGATTCTACCCCTGATCTCCTATCCCCAGAAATTGAAATAACCAAAAACCTGGGGATTTTTCTCAAAACCGTAACGTTTTCTTTTTCCACCCCGTCCATAAAGAATTCTTGTTTCACGCACTCTCTGGCAATTATCTTTTCTTGACAAATTCCCCGTAACAGCGGATGATATAAGGGAAAGGCGTAAGGTTAATAGGGTGCGTTCTAAATATCGTGTCCAAAAAAGCTAGCGCAGAGTCATTGTGAGCGCAGCGAAGCAATCTCCAACACTTTGATATTCTAAAAAGATTGCTTCGTCTCCTGCACCCACTTTTAGCCATACGTCTCGATATTAACTCGAAAACATTATCATAAAGTGGGTGCGGGATCCTTTCAATGACAGAATGACGCAATTACCTTTTAAGAATCGTTCCATTGGTTGTAATGAATTGGTTCGAAGGGAAGAATTGAATTGAGAAAACTGGAGGTAAAAAGAATGATCCTTAGAAAATCCTTGCTGTCCAAAGTTGCCGTTGTGGTTATTGTGCTTTTTTCGTTGAACATGAGCGTCGTTATGGCGTCTCAACCCGTTCACAGGTTAAATAGGCTAAACTTGACAAGAACCCAGGTTAAACAGATAAACAGGTACCTTGCCAAGAGAAACAGCCCGAAGCCGCTGACCCAGGAAGAGTTCCAGGAAATATTGAAGAAAATAGGCTATAGGCAAACCCGAAGTGCTCAACAAGGGAGAGAAATTCCAGATGATGTATACAACGCCATCGTAAACGCTCCCGTAAAACCTCCCACCCGTTGTCTTGGGGTTGGAGTTGCAGCCGGTTACTTGCTGGCTGTAGCGGTCACTGGAGCAATTGTGGCATGGTGGATCGGATCCGAGGCCAAGCCCGGTTACGGACATCACACTGAAGGTGCAGAAGACATCGTGGATGACCTCTACGCGCACAAAAAAACCAGGGGATATAGTGTAAGGTTTGTTAAAGACAGCTACGGAAGAATATTTGTCGTTAAATAAAAATCCAGGCATTGTGCTGAGCTTTTTCCGGCTCTCACAATGCCCTCCTACTACAATCCCCGGTTCCCCACCGCCTACGAAGTATGATCAAAAGCGAAAACAACGTTTTGTAGCTATGACACAATGATAACCTCCATGCCCGCTGAGAGACAGTTCAGAAACTTTCCAGCAGACTCATGGAAGCCTTAGCCCAAGTTTGTCAAAATTTGATGTAACATATTGATATTATTAGCAGTGGATTATTTTTTCTTCACTACATATTTTAGTTTGATATTTTAACAATACCTCTTCAAAGGCGCAACCCGTGAAGCATTTTGGACCGTGCCGTTTCAAGAACCAGAACACCTTCCAATTCAACGCTCCTCGTTAAAGAGATGGCTCAAAATATCTTGTTCACTTATCCAGCATTACCTTTCACACCACTACTTGCTTTTTCTTCTCTAACGATCAAAACGGGGCCACAGGGCACGAGGGATATCCCTTCTTGCCCATCAGGACACCCCCAAAACGCTTGAATAAGCGTGTTTCATGACCCACTGCAATGCCCAAAGTATGGACTGATAATAATGGGCTAATTGATAGTTACAGGTTGAGAGGCAGTGACGAGTACACTGTGCTTTCAACATAGATAGTCTTTCCGGATCAAACTTGGGACCACCATAAATGTTGCCCCAATCTTCTTTGGATCCGTAGAGTTCAAAACAGGGCGCAAAACTTCCATCCAGACGGATTATAAGAGAATTCAATCCAGCGCGGCATGGCCAAGGTTGCAGCTCATGACGAACGAACCTCTTCATCGCTTTCAAATGATCCACTGAATTGACCATTGTGTACCCTTCGAGGTTTTTTTCGATAAGCCAGTCTACGAGTTCATCTACCTCTCTTAGCCTATTTTCCGTAATCCATTTTCCTTCTTCTTTGTGTTTGTATGTTTCATACTCCACCACAGGAGGCTCATTAATGTGGTAGTCAGTGGGTATTCCGTATTGGTGAGCAATTTCGGTTAATTTTTTTACGTCGGTTACATTATCATTAGTGATGTTAATGTTGAGAAAAGTAATGTAGTTGTACTCATGTTCACGTTCCACTAGATACTCAAGCTGTCTCTCGATGCGCTTGAAATACTTGGGTATTCCCGGGTGCTTTTCAATCGCGTCCACGGCCAGGTTAATTGCCGAAATACCAGCTTTACCGATCTCCTCAACAAACTCTTCATCAAGCAACACCCCATTGGTGGGAAGGTAAACAAAGAAACCTCTGCGAGACGCATAACGGGTCAGTTCAATAATAAAATCTTTTCGAACCAGTGGTTCTCCACCCATGTAAGCGAGCACCCTGCACCCCTTTTTCTCAAGCCAGTCAACGGAATCCTTTGCAACTTGCATTGTCATGCCGGGGATATTTTTCCCTCGGCTATAGCAGTAATAACAATCAAGATTACAGTTTAAGTCGGTGTACAAAAAACAGAGAAGCGGTCGTAGAAGTTCATGAGTCAGCCGAGACCTCAGGTATGGAAGAAACATCGTCCGATACGCCCTTACAAGGCTATTTAAGCGGTACTCGAAGCTATGGGAATCTTGTATAGGCGTGTAATTAAACAAACGTTTCTTTAGCAGATCGACACTGCTGTGCTTCTTATACTTGCCCCCCATGACCAGCACCTCCTTTGTCATTCGAATTTTGGAGATGAAAGCATGGCCCTGTTTTAGTTACTTTATGCAACCTACAATAAATAGACAATCCCGGGTGGTCTCCAGTTCCTCTCAAAAACCACTTTCCACTACTAGTGGAGTAGTTCTTTATAAAACCAGGAAACCATAGTCAAAAAATACCGAAGGAATCAGTAAATCATGCGCTAAAATAAGGTTGAGGCAAACTTGAATTCCAGCCGAAGTACTACATTATCTTTAAAAACAAGAACTTCCACATTTAACACTTATCTTACCCTTTCCTAACATTTTCCTAACATACCGTAGTTATTGTCTAGTGCGTAAACGAGATAGCGCGAACCAAAATTAAATCTAAACAGTAAGAAAGGAGCAGCAAAATGAAGAAATTAGTTACGATGTCTCTGGTTGGCTTGATGGTGATGTTATTCATGAGTTTTAACTCTTATGCAGGCAACCTGGTTATTAAGGGTAGTACTACTGTATTGCCCCTGGCCCAGAAAGTTGCTGAAGCCTTCATGAAAGAGCATCCTGATGTCCGAATTTCAATCTCCGGCGGTGGGTCCGGTAACGGGATAAAGGCACTTATCGATGGGATGACCGACATTGCAGACGCTTCAAGATTCATCAAGATGAAAGAAGTTAAGCTCGCAGTGGAAAAAGGTCGCTATCCGGTACCTTTTGCAGTTGCTTACGATTCAATTATCCCGGTTGTACATCCGTCTAACCCTGTTAGCGAGCTTACCCTGGAACAGCTTAAGGCTATCTACGAAGGCAAGATCAGGAATTGGAAAGAGCTGGGTGGACCGGATAAGAAAATAGTAGTGATTTCCAGGGATACTTCTTCCGGTACTTATGAAGTTTGGGAAAAGAAGGTCATGAAGAAAGCTCGCGTTTTCCCTGGAGCTCTTCTTCAAGCTTCCAACGGTGCTGTAGCCCAGGCCGTTGCAAAGAATAAGTATGCAATCGGCTACATAGGCCTTGGCTACCTTAACAGAGATTTGAAGCCTATTAAGGTTAATGGAGTATTGGGATCTGTCGAAACAACCCTGAATGGCACCTATCCCATCAGCAGGCCACTATTCATGTTTACAAACGGTTGGCCAAAGGGTGATTGCAAGGCGTTTATTAATTACGTGCTTCATCCTGAAAAGGGACAGAAGCTAGTAAAAGGTGTAGGATACGTCCCCCTTTATTAATAATCTGATTTCCTAACGCATCAAACTTACAGGATGGTTCCCCGCGGGGAACCATCCTTTTCAAGATAGAGCGATTAAGTTTTCATAAGGGATAACAAAAATGGGCATCCTTACACCAAAATCTGAGAAAAGAAATGATTACAAAATACATGCTATACGCTTTGGAGCAAAAAGGAGAAAACGTAAGGAAAAGGCAATACACCTCTCCCTTTTTTTCGTTGCCCTTTCTTCCATTTTAGTGCTCCTGGCTATAAGTATATATCTTTTTAAAGAAGGACTCCCTATATTTGAAAAGGTCAGTGTAAAAGACTTTATTTTGGGCCACTACTGGTATCCAACAAGCGACCCACCAGACTTCGGGATTTTTCCCCTTATTGTCGCATCCGTTGCTGTAACTGCACTAGCAACTTTAATAGCGGTGCCGTTAGGATTATTAACGGCAATTTACCTTGCAGAATGCGCGAGTTCCAGGATTCGGCAAGTTGTAAAACCTCTCGTCGAATTAATAGCTGCATTTCCATCAGTTGTTATTGGTTTTTTCGGCATGGTGGTGGTTGCGCCGTTTCTTGAAAGGACTTTTGATATCCCGACAGGGCTGAATCTTTTCAACGCTTCTATTATGCTGGCATTTATGTCTGTACCAACTATATGCAGCTTATCTGAAGACGCAATATATGCCGTCCCCAAGGAACTGAAGGAAGCGTCCCTGGCCCTCGGAGCAACTCACCTGGAGACTATCGTTAGGGTTATTCTCCCAGCATCTATTTCAGGGATCTCCACCTCAGTAATCCTGGGAATGTCCAGAGCTATCGGTGAAACAATGGTGGTGTTAATGGTTGCAGGCGGTGCTGCTCTAATTCCATCCTCAATATTCGATCCTGTTAGACCAATGCCGGCAAGTATTGCCGCCGAGATGGCTGAAGCTCCATATGGAGGCGATCATTACCACGCGCTGTTCGCCATTGGTATAGTTCTCTTCCTTATGACCTTTGCCTTCAATTTTGTTGCAGATATGATCTCAAAACGCTATCGGCAGGTAGGAGCCGCTACGCTATAACTGACAAGGGTAAGTACACATGGCTGAATTGTCAATGGGACACATTAAAACATACAATCGAGACGTAGTAATGAACGTTGATAGGTTGACAAAAATACGTCAAAGGAGAATGCTGAAAGAAAAGCTTGCATTTAGCATTTTTAGAATAGCTGTCTTTCTTAACGGTATCGCTCTTTTTATAATACTTTACTTTTTAATAGCCAATGGATGGAAATCCATAAACTGGGAGTTCTTAACCTCAATGCCCAGGGAGTCAATGACAAAGGGTGGCATACTCCCATGTATCACGGGAACCGTACTACTCGGCATAGGAAGCATGATTATATCAATGCCCCTTGGAATCCTCTCCGCCATATACCTCAATGAATACGCCAAGCCTGGAATGCTTGTCGATATAATCAGGCTAGGGATCAACAATCTTGCAGGAGTACCATCGGTAGTTTTTGGCCTGTTCGGTCTTGCTTTTTTTGTCGTCGTTTTCCACATGGGAATAAGTCTAATTGCAGGTTGCTTTACTCTTGCCGCCATGAGCCTACCGCTTATAATAGCATCAACCGAAGAAGCTCTCAGGTCGATTCCCGATACGTATCGCGAGGCATCGCTGGGGCTTGGAGCTACAAAATGGCAAACGGTCTACAAGGTAGTACTTCCAGCGGCTCTTCCTTCTATCCTGACTGGTGGAATCTTATCATTGAGCAGGGTTGCCGGGGAAACCGCACCTATCATGTTTACAGCCGCCGTTTTTTACACACCATCTCTCCCAAAATCTATCTTTGACGAAATTATGGCGCTCCCCTACCATGTATACGTACTTGCGACTGCTGGAACAGAAATAGAGAAAACACGTCCCCTTCAATACGGTACGGCGCTAGTACTGATAACTCTTGTGTTGGGGCTGAACCTCTTTGCAATATACCTTCGAGCTCGGATGCAAAAGAAAAATTCAAAGTAGCAGGTTAGCTATGACTGATACTAATGTTAATGCAATTGAACAAAAAGAAAGTAGCCAGAACATTCAATACTCGGACAAGGAAATAATTCTTGAGGTCAGAAATCTTAACCTCTATTATGGAGAAGTTCAGGCGCTTCACTCTATTTCCATGGAATTCTACAAGAACCATGTCACGGCTCTTATCGGCCCTTCCGGATGCGGTAAAAGCTCCTTTTTAAGGTGCTTTAACAGAATGAACGACCTAATTCCAATAGCCCGAGTTGAAGGAGAAGTGCTCTTAGAAGGAGAAAATATATACGCACCCGGTGTTGATGTTGTATCACTGAGAAGAAGAGTGGGCATGGTATTTCAGAAACCCAACCCTTTTCCAAAAAGCATTTTCGATAATGTGGCTTACGGACTGGTGGTTAACGGGATAAAAGATAGAAGTTTCATTGAAGAAAGGGTAAAACAGAGCCTTATTCAGGCTGCTTTGTGGGATGAGGTACAGGACAGGCTAAGTAAATCGGCCCTGGGGCTTTCAGGCGGACAACAGCAGAGACTCTGTATCGCTCGTGCTCTTGCCGTTCAGCCCGATATTCTTCTCATGGATGAGCCCGCATCTGCTCTAGATCCTATTGCAACCCAAAAAATAGAGGACCTTATCCATGAGTTGAAAACAGGCTACACTATCATTATCGTAACTCACAACATGCAACAGGCGGCTAGAGTTTCCGATTACACCGCTTTCCTTTACATGGGCAAACTTATCGAAGTGGACAAGACTGACATAATTTTTACCCGTCCTAAGTTGAAACAGACTTCGGACTACATAACTGGACGGTTTGGCTAGAATAAAAGAGGGAATATTGATACCATGACCAGACACTTGCAGAATGAATTAATGAGACTGAGGCGCACAATCCTTCTACTAGGCGGAATGGCAGAAGATAGTGTCCGGAAAGCCGTAGACTCCCTAGATAAGCTTGATATCGCATTAGCTAACCAGGTAATAGACGGAGACCGCAAGATTGACGAGAAGGAAGTTGAAATAGAGGAAGAATGTCTCAAAATAATCGCCTTACATCAGCCGGTGGCGGTGGATTTGAGATTTATTACCGCAGTTATCAAAATCAACAATGACCTGGAAAGGGTAGCCGACGAAGCGGTTAACATTGCCGAAAGGGTGATAGAGATATCGAAACAATCCATTGAAACGCTCCCCATATGCTACAAAGAAATGGGAGAGAAATCACTGGATATGCTCAAAATGAGCCTTGATTCGCTTGTTAACCTCGATTCGGATCTCGCCTACAAGGTGTGCCTGATGGATGATGAAGTAGATAAAATCAATGACCAAAACTACTGCCAGGTTAAAAGGGCCGTAGAAAAAAATCCATTAAAGGCAGGGGTACTCCTCGACCTTCTCCTTGTTTCCAGGCACCTTGAACGTATAGGAGACCATGCAACCAATATTGCGGAAGAAGTAATCTACATGATAGAAGGCGAAATTCCTAGACACAGATACCTCATAAATTCAACTACGGATCATAGATAACGGGACCGATGATTAAAAAGAAGATTCTAATCATAGAAGACGAAGAAGATATCCTTGAACTCGTGCGCTACAACCTCAAAAACGAAGGTTTTTGTGTCAAGTGCTCTAAGGGAGGCTTAGAAGGATTAAAACTGGCTCAAACAGAAATACCAGATTTGATAATACTTGACCTTATGCTTCCTGAAATGGATGGGCTTAATGTTTGTAAGACATTAAAATCTGGCAGAAAAACCAGGGATATTCCGATTATCATGCTTACGGCAAAAACTGATGAAGCAGATATAGTTCTCGGGCTTGAACTTGGAGCAGACGATTACGTCA
>JALSTM010000218.1 GCA_026983715.1 Desulfobacterales bacterium | reverse complement strand
AAACCGGTAAAGACACGTACCATCTTGAAAGAGGCAAGGTAACCACGTGTGACGGGGAACACCCCGATTGGTCATTTAAGTTCGAAGAAATGGACGTTGAGCTTTCGGGGAAAGGCAAGGCTAAAAAGGTGAGCTTTAATATTGATGGTGTGCCCGTTTTATACACGCCTTACATGACTTTCCCCGTGAAACGAGAACGCAAAAGCGGTTTTCTCTTCCCCAGTTACAGCAACTCCGATCTCAACGGCTTCGGGATTACCACTCCTTTCTACTGGGCAATTAACGACCATGCCGATGCCACGTTATATCCCAATTACTACTTTGATCGCGGGCTGATGATGGGAGTTGAATTCAGATACAAGCAAAGCGAAGAAAACCTTGGAATGTTCAGGTTCGATTATCTCTCGGATCACAAAAGTGACAGCGAACTTGCTGCTGCCGGTTACCCAAGGATAAAAAAAGAAAGGTGGTGGTGGAGAAGCAAAAATAACTTTACCCTTCCCATGGGAGTCAAAGGGCGCCTCGACGTGGATGTAGCCAGTGATAAGTATTATTTGAGGGAGTTTGACATCGGGCACGTAAGTTGGAATGAGAGTAACTTTGCGTTCAAGAAGCTGTTGGACCGTGGCCTCGACAATGACAAAAGCGTTCTAGCAAGAGAATCCACGCTGTACCTTACCAAGGATTGGGAACTTACACACCTTGGCTTTGAGCTTCATTACTGGGACAATCTTGACCGAAGGTACGATGAAACCACTCTACAACAATTACCGCGCCTTGCATTTAACATAGCCAAGCAACGGATAGCGGATAGCCCTTTTTATTATGAGTTTGACTCCGAGTTCATGGATTACTGGAGGCGTGAAGGAACAAAGGGGCAGAGAATTGACCTGCATCCGCGGTTGTCTCTTCCTTACAAGCTGGGAAAGTATCTTAATATTGAACCGTCATTCGGTGCAAGGGGTACATTCTACTTTACCGACACAGATAAAACGGATAATCTATCCCAGTCCTACGATGATTTTGACGCACGGGGCATTGTTGACTGCCGCCTTGATATAACTTCAAACCTCCAGCGCATCTATGATATTGAGGTAGGGAGGTTACACGGGCTGAAACATACGTTCAGGCCTGAAATCACTTACGAGTTCATCCCCGAGATCGACCAGGATGATCTTCCAGCCTATGATAAGGTCGACCGCATACCGAGGTATAATCGGGTAACCTACGGGGTTAGTAACTTTTTCATAGGAAAGTACTGGCTGAATAATGGAGACTATACATACCCCGAAGTTGGACGATTGAAGATATTCCAATCTTACGACTTTGAAGAATCTCCGGAAATTTTCCACTCTGCAGGAAGGAAACCATTTTCCGATATAACATTTGAGCTCGACCTCGATCCCTGTCGTTATTTTTCTCTTTCGTATGACACCGCAATTTCCCCGTACGATGCTGACTGGGCCGGACATCAGTTGTTCTTAAGAATGTCAAGCCCAAGGGGTGATAATGTTACGATTGATTACCGGCAAAGACCGGATACGGAGGACCAGATCAACGTGTACGGTAGCGTTGCATTGTCAAAGTACTTTACGTTTTCTTCTCGCCAGCACTACTCTTTTCTCAAAAACGAGTTTTTTGAGCAGAGCTACTCCGCTACCTTTTCCAGGCAGTGCTGGTCAGCGAATGTCACCTATACAGATGAAGCAGACACCCAGACGTGGACCTTCATGGTCAACCTGATCGGTATAGGTTCCGTGGGAAAAGATACCCTTACTAAGAACGGCGGGTTTTAATGCTTCGTTAGTCCTTGGGATCTTGAAAGGGCGTGTTAGCTGATCAAATTTTTTAAGTCAGGTGGCTGGCTAGCTGCGGGGATACCTCGTCAAACTTTATCCCTATTATGTAATTGCTATTCTGGGTTTCCTCAGTATAAATAACCCTTCCCTGAACGGAAAAAATGTTTTCCTCGACGGCAATTTCCATTTCCATTTCAGAATCCGGATTGATGGACTGGTAAACTTCCACCCGAACACCAGCAGGGCTTATGTCTAAAGTCCTCGCCATAGATACACCGCACTTTTGCACCCCTTGTTCTTTATTGATATATGAAAGCAAATGCAGGGACTTAAGCCGGGGGTATTTCCTTTTTTCCTGGATATTTTCAGCCATAAAATACTCCTGAATTATTAAAAACTAGCTTTAAAATCCGAATTCTGTTAATCTATTTTACAGGTAAACAAGGTTCCGTTTCAAATATATCAACACTCAATACAAAAAAGGAAATAATGATGAAGCGTACTCTGTTTCTGGCTGTATTGTTAATTGCTTTTTGCTTGCTGGTTTCCGGCTGTTATCTTCATACCCCCGTTGAAACTAGAGGGGCGGAATATTTGCCAAAAAAAGAGTATCACACTATCGGAGTTATTTTCAAGGATATTACAGGAAAGGCAAGAAACCACATGGAACCCCTCCGGGTACAACTTTACAAGGACCTGGAAGCGAGGGGATTTGTGGTTAAGTTTCTTGATAATGTAAAGAGCATAAACGAAATTATGCAGAATCCCCGTGCTACTGGTCAAAAGATTCCGGATCTCGTACTGGAAGTAGACATTGTGAAGTACGGACAGGAGAGCCAGCTTGTTGAGACACCGGCAACAAGTACCATTATGTCATCCAGCGCATCGCAGGGACAGGATCATATAATTGCTCAACCCTGGGACAAGGACAGTAGCGCCTACTGCGAAAGCGAATTCAAAACCGTGGTAATGAGAGCAAACCTTGTAGATATCAGAATGAGAAACCAAATCTGGAGCGCTCAAGCAGAAGCTAAGCCACGGGTGGTTGGTTGCAGTTTTCTTTACAAGAGTTATAATAAATCGTTAAGGCTGCTTGAGATGGCCAAGAAGACCCTGAGGGAACTGATGAGCAAATTCCCCAGGAAGTGAACTCAGGCGAAGATTTAACTTGCCATTTTGCAAAAAAACCATTAATAAGCTATTCGCCGTGCATATGGTGGGTGTAGCTCAACAGGTTAGAGCACTGGGTTGTGGCCCCAGAGGCTGTGGGTTCGAGTCCCATCACTCACCCTCTAATGATTTAAAGGGGTTAGGTTATGCCTAACCCCTTTTATCTTATCTAGTAGGTGCTTCCTAAATGCTGTGTCAGCCAGAAAGCTAGTCCGGATATTGCGAGCGTAGCGAAGCAGTCTCCAATACTTCGATATTCCAATGGCATTGTCTCGTCGTCTCCCTTGGGCAGGCTCCTTGCAACGACAGGACATTGCAAACATTTTTTTATGAATTGACCCACTGGCAAGCTAACCCGAGTAAACTTGAAACCTAGATTACCCCTATTAAAATATTTGCTCTTTTTATAGTATTAGTTTTATTATCAAAATATGCTAGGAAACTCTGATGAATTCGGATCCCTAAAATTAGAAGCGAGTTAAAGAACTAGGACATGAATAACTCGAAATTTGTCATTCCGGCCGAAGCGAAGTGTAGAGCCGAAATCCGGTATAAGTTTATCTGGATGCCGGACAGAGCCTGCCCCTGACCAGATCAGGCCGGCTTGACGTTCGGTCAGTACCTAGTTATTTGGCTAATTGATCAAATTTTCCTTAGTTTAATCTCCAAAACTGCGTAAAGGAGAGAGTTCATGGGATTTAAAGAAAACCTTGGAAATACTCTAAAGAACTTTGCACGAATATTCCCCGGCATCTCTGATTATCAGGACAAAGAAAGCCTTCGTGGCCAGGACAAGATCGTACGAGAACACCTTTCAGAAATGCTAAGAAAAAGTTCCGAAGACCTGGATAAATTGAAAATAAGGATAATTGAATCCAAGAGACTTGAATTTCTCACTCAGGTTGAACTCATCACCAAGAAAATTTCGAAACTTTCAGACATGATCAAACATGCATCGTATGGTTACAGTCCCGTTTTTGGAGAAGAAATGATAGACAAAAATAAACTGAAACAAATATGTGACTACGATCTATCCATGGCCTCGGAAATAAGAAAACTCGATGAGAAAATCAAAACCATTATGGGGCATTCCAATACGTTTCTTGACAACGCATCGCTGGCTGAACTTGAAGCCCAGCTTGATCGGATAGAAACCCTGATAAAAGGTAGAAAAAAATATGCCTAGGCAAAAACCGGAATTACCAACAGGGAGCTAACCATGGGAATTTTTCTAGAAATAATTGAATGGTTTGATGATACCGGTAAAACAATAGTTCAGAGAATACCTCCTGAAGGTTCAGCGGACATAAAGCTAGGGGCACAAGTAATTGTTCGAGAAAACCAGGCTGCAGTATTTTTCAGGGATGGTAAAGCATACGACATCTTAGGCCCGGGGCGACATACCCTTTCAACCCTAAATCTGCCCCTTTTAACGAAGGCACTTAGCCTACCCTTCGGATTTTCAAGCCCTTTTAAGGTTGAAATCTATTACGTGAATACAAAGGTGTTTACCAATCTGAAATGGGGAACTGCAGAACCAGTTGCTTTCCGGGACAAAGAGCTGGGAGTGGTAAGACTGAGGGGTTTTGGGATTTACACGATGAGAATAATTCAGCCTCTTCTCTTCATAAATACCATCGTGGGAACTCAAGGTATCTTTGCCACCGAGGACATCAGTGATTTCTTGAGAGACGTGATAGTAAGCCGCCTGAATGATATCCTGGGCGAAAATCTGGACACGATTTTTAACCTTCCCCAACTCTACGATGAACTGGGTATAATGATAAAAATGCGTGTCAAAGAAGATTTCTCCAGATACGGAATCGAACTTCTTGACTTCTACGTCGATTCCATTACCCCGCCTGATTCCGTGCAGGAAATGATAGATGCAAGAAGCGGCATGGGGGCAGTGGGAAACATGGATAGATTCCTGAAATTCAGGGCGGCACAAGCCATGGGTGATGCCGCAAAAACCGAGGGAGGCGCCGGAGGTGCCGCCGCTGGCATGGGACTTGGCATGGGTGCCGGCCTCGGGATGCTTATTCCGGGAATGTTACAGCAAAGCTTCGGAAAAGAAGGAACCAAGAAAGAAGAAACCCAAAAATGCCCCCAGTGCCAGACTTCACTCCCCTTAACCGCCCGCTTCTGTTACAACTGTGGACATCAAATTATTAAGGCAAACAAGTGCCCTAAGTGCGGGGAAGACCTTCCGCCTGATGCCCGCTTCTGCTTTTCATGCGGAACCAGGGTACAACTCGAGGAAAGAAGGTGCCCCCACTGCAATGCCAGGGTACTCCCCATGGCGAAGTTCTGTAACGAATGCGGTGAAAAACTAAGCTAGTTCCATGCAAATACAGGTAAATTGTCCTCAATGCGGAGGGAAAATAGATTTCGACGAAAAATCTTTCGTCATCAGGTGTGACTTTTGCGGTTCTACACTACACCTGGTAGGGAAAGACCAGATCTGTCACTTCCGCCTGAAACCTAAATGGAACAGAAAAGAGGCGGCTTTCTATTTCTCGCGGCTACTGGCCAGAAAGTTCGGAAAAAGCGCCGAATTGTTGAACTTAAAACTTATATATGCACCATACTGGCGCATTCATGGCATGGTTTTCCGATGGGTTTTCGGAAAGAAGCTGGTCAGGTCATCTGTTTCCACTCCTTTCGGGACGTACAGGGAAGATACAAAAAAACTCCTTACAAAGCTCCTTGACCTCAGTTTCCCGGCTTTTGAAGGAGTATCCCTGGGTCTCCAATCCCTGGGTGTAAGAACATCGGCGCTACCACTCTTTATATTCGGTAATATCCCTGCGATACCGGGTACTGCATTCCTTAGCATCAATACTTCCTTTGATTACGCCATAAAGTACATGCGTGCATTCGTGAATGTAGGGCTTGAGACCGGTGAAATCCAGCCGGAGCTCGATGATACGCAGGAAATCGGCGAACAGTATTCTATAGTTTACTTTCCCTTCTGGCTTCTCCGGGTCAAAACCCGCGAAAAAAAAGAAATCCTTGTAACCGAGGCAATTTCAAACAGCACCATCAAGCGCCTGGACAAAAAAGAGATAACATCACTAAAAGAACTGATACTCAAACCGGGCGGGAATATATCTTTGCCAACGTTGAGATTTATTCCTTTCAAATGCCCCGAGTGCGGATGGGAACTCCCTTTCCATCCATATAACAGCGTACACATCTGCGAGACGTGCTCAAGAGGTTGGTTCGAATACGGAGGGAAATTCCACAGGGTTCCGTACAAGGCGGTTGAAGTGCCGCGCAAAGTACCGGAAGACCAGGTTATTTTTCTTCCTTTCTGGAAAATTAAAATGAGTATAAGGACATCTACCGGGTATGTAAAGAGTATCTACGAGATTACTGGAAGAGGCTACCAACCGTACAGAAAAAAACTTCTTGTGGATGAACAGGAAGAACCGATGAATTTTATGATCCCTGCCTTTAAAATAAGAAACAGTAATGCATTTAATAAAATTGCAGCCAGTTTAACCGCCAATCCATCAAAATATCACTATATTGACAACGTGAATGCAAAGAAACTGAGGTTTGGAGGGGTCAACTTGAGCTTCTCTGAAGCAGAAGAAATGTCTCGAGTAGTACTCCTTTCTCTCATTCCTCCTTTCGCCAGAAAGTCAGTAGAAAAATTGAAAGGAGCAGTGTTTGAATTTTCCGGCCACGAACTCCTGTACCTGCCATTCAAGGAGGAGAGGTTGTTTTTGAGAGATCCCCAAACGGGATTTGCAATTCAAAAGGGAACGGTTTATCTTGAAGAACCAGGCCATAATTCCTGAATCCGTGATCGTTCACCTGGCCGCATATGCAAGAAAGAGCCTGGCGGGCTATAGTATAGTACGCTATGTCCGGCAGGCGATGACGCAGCAGATACCTGGGAGGTGAGCGACCTGTAAGTAGGAAAAAGATTGCTTGACAAGGTGGAGAATAGAACACGATTACTGTATGGCCATTAACCTGTAATTTAGAAGTGTTATGCAAACCAGACATAAAGTTTCGTAACGGATTCAGTAGGATTTAAAGAATTGGTAGCAACAGGCCATATTTGTTTTGTCTCGGGAGGTCTTAGTGAAGTTGTTAAAAAGGCATGAATCAGGGTTTTATTACTATGTGAATTCGGAAAAATGCAATGACAATGAAAAGCCCAGGCGTATCATATTTTTGGATAGGGACGGGGTTATAAACGTTGACTCGGAAGAATTTATAAAGACATGGTCAGAGTACATGTTTTGTCCAGGGTCTCTTGAAGCGATTAGAATGCTCACTCGCTATCATTTCATACCTGTCATCATAAGTAACCAGTCCGGGATCAACAGAAATATACTCACCCTGGAAAACCTGGATGAGATTACCGTTAACATGATTGCAGAAATTGAAAAAGCTGGTGGCTTTGTTGGTGCTGTTTGCTATTGCCCCCACGAACCTGAAGAGGCTTGCGGTTGTAGAAAACCAGCTATAAAGATGTTGAATTTCAGCTTATCCAGGATCAAAGCCACTTCCGAAAACATCTACTTTGTCGGAGACAGGCAAACTGATGTTCAAACCGCTATCAATTTTGGAGCCACGCCAATCTTGATTGACGGAAGCATGGAGGAGGAAGAGATCAGACCGCTGGAAACTGAAATTCCCGGGCACACTTGTCCGTCTCTTCTAACCGCAGTCAAAAAAATCATCCTTGCTCCTTGACATACAATCAACTTTGACATAACAAATTTTCAGCTCAAACGCGGGATTCGTGACGCATTATGACCACTAAAATTTTCACAGTTTCTGAGCTCAACAGGGAAATAAAGCTCATTCTGGAAAGAAGCTATCCTTTTCTGTGGGTGGAAGGAGAAATATCAAATTTCAGGGTCGCACCGTCCGGTCATTTTTATTTCACACTAAAAGATGAAAAGAGCCAGATTCAGGCTGTAATGTTTCGGTCGCAACAACGTAGCCTGCGGTACCAGCTAGAGGACGGGGCTCGTGTAATTTGCCAGGGAAGGCTGGGCGTATACGAACAAAGGGGAGTATACCAACTGTACGTCGACGCCGTGGAACCTCGGGGAGTCGGAGCCCTCCAGCTTGCCTTCGAACAATTGAAAAAAAAGCTGGCAGCAGAAGGTCTCTTTGATTCAGACAAGAAGAAACCATTCCCAGTTTTACCCCAGAGAATAGCCATAGTAACATCCCCTCGTGGGGCAGCGATTCGTGATGTACTGAGAATTCTTCAAAAAAGTTCTCTTCCCCTGGAAGTCTATATTTTCCCCGTTAAGGTGCAGGGTGAAGGAGCATCAGTAGAGATAGCCCAGGCTATTAAAGAAGCTAACAAGCTGGCGGAGGAATATTCCCTGGACCTTTTGGTCCTTTGTAGAGGCGGTGGAAGCATCGAGGATCTCTGGCCCTTCAACGAAGAAAACCTTGCAAGGGCAATATTTGCCTCCGAACTTCCCATCATATCGGGGGTTGGTCACGAGATAGATTTCACCATAGCCGACCTGGTGGCAGACTTTAGAGCCCCAACACCGACCGGGGCCGCAGAGATGATAGTTACACAGTTAGACAAGATTAGAATATTCCTTGTTGACACACACAGGCGCATCGGTTTACAAATCCAAAACCTGTTAAAGCTAAAGCGCCAGTATTTTTCAACTCTTGCTAAGTCCTTGTCTGATCCGAGAAGGCTTCTCACGAACTGGCGACTTTCGCTTGATGATCTCTACAACAGGATGATCCGGGCGTATACTGGAATAGTCGATACCAAAAGGAGAAAACTGGTCATCATCGAA
>JALSTM010000217.1 GCA_026983715.1 Desulfobacterales bacterium | reverse complement strand
AGAAAAACACAAGAAAGGTTGCAATAATCACCACCATTGGTTTCCAAATGGCTTTCCAGTCAATAAGGCTTGGCTGCTCATCCTGATGGTTGTCGGCATGGTTAACAGTAGCTTCACTTTGTAGAGTCTCCACATCCGCTTCAGCCATTTTAACACCTCCTTGGCAGAAGATTGGCATATATAATCTCTCACCGACCTTAAATATTTTCTTCCGGCCGCTTGATCCCAGTTCTTGTCATTACTATAATGCTATGTAGGAATATAGTCAAGAGAAAAAACTACCTTGAGCAGATTTTTTCCCGGCTAATTTCGGGGAGTCGATCAAGGAGGCGTTTAATCTCGGGATCATCTTCCAGCCAATGCCGGAGATTCCCTAGAATGGAAGAAGCGTATGGACTGCTACTGCCGTCTGCGAGCCTATAGTTAACCCAGAGTCCATCCTTTGTATAGGTTACTAATCCGGCGTCCTCTAAAATTTTTAGGTGTTTTGATACCGTTGGTTGAGCGAGGCCGATGGCTTCCTGTATCTCACAAACACATAAATCCCTGTATTGGAGCAACTTTAATATTTTCACTCGGCTTGGATCCGAAAGGGCCTTCATTACCTTTATAAACGTTTTCATGCGTCATCCCCCTACATTTCCAGTTACGCATATATCCAAACGGTGTACCTTGTCAAGGACTTTTGAACACTTTGTATAAATGCTCCCCATAATGGGCGAAGGCACTAATCTTTTTACCCTTAGCCTTGCACAAATAATCAAATCCATGTATGCTTCACTTATATCCAGCCAAATTGCAGGACCCCATTAGATCAAAAAAATGTACTTTAGAACCTCTAACGCCTCGCAAGCAAGGAGGACAAACAATGGTAGGCTCAAAAGTAAACAAATGGATGTTTTTTTGCGTGATTTTTCTTGCTCTCTTTTTGACGGCTTGTCCCTACGAATCAGAGGTACCCCTCGAAAATCCGCTTAAAGCAAAAATTGATGTTTTACTCCTAGGGCAGTGGGGGCCAGCAGAAAAGAAAGATAGGGAATCGGGAGTGATTACAATTTATGCGTACAACAATCACGGGCATGTACTGGTGGTTGAGGATCCCGGGGGTAAAAATCTCACCGTAATGCGGGCTATAAGCACAAGAATCGGCAAAGAGAAATTCTTAAGCGTCCAGGAATTAAATACAACAGCGCCTTTGGACAGAAAGTGGATTTTTGCAAAATATACAATTTCTGGCGACAAGCTTAAATATAGGGTGGTTGACGAGAAGCTTTTTACCGGGAAATATCCATCGTCTTCCAGCCTTTGTGCTTTCATCAGAAACAATATCAACAATCCTCGCCTCTTCGGTGATAATCAGACGGAAGTACTCAGGCGAGTCTATCCCCATGCCAAAAGTGAGCTACCTCCATTAGAGCTTCTAAAAAGCAATTACAAACAGGCTTCATTTGTCGTCACCATAGTTCTAAGCGGCCTTGAAACGGAAAAAATCGTCCGAGCCGACAATGGTTCCATAGGTTATATTGTTACAAAGGAATCCGGCACCGTTTTAAAATCCTTTAAAGGAAATCTTCGCGAAGGCACCACGATCACGTACCACGACTGGCTCGAACATCGACCCGGGTGGAAATATTCCAGAAGAGGCATTCTTCTTGTTTTCCTAAAAAAGGACCCAAAGACCGGGGCCCTTCGCACTATTGGAGAAGCTTCGGTTTTCCGGATGACTTCAGAGCTCAACAAAGCAATGCCCCAGTTGACACGTTCCCTTTAAAGCTGAATTTCTATGGCTTCATAGGGACAGACTGGGATGCAGAGTTCGCATGCTATGCACTTGTCTCGATCGAATTCTACCGTCATTTCCGGCCTTTTAACAGAAAGAGCCTTCGACGGGCATATGGAAGTACATGCCGTGCATTCAATGCAAAGCTCTTGGTGCCAGGCAATGCCCTTTGAAAGTGGATCAATTTCCACCCCGATAGTCGACGCATATTGGAGTGCTGCGTCCAGATCGTTTTTGTTTCCAGAAACTTCCACAACGAGCCTTCCCCATTCTTTGGGTGTAACCCTTGCTTTCAAAATATTAACCCTCAGCTTGTACCGAGTTATCAACTCGTATGTTACCGGCCTATCGATAAGATGCGGCGGAAAATTCAGAACCAGCCGTTTTTTTACCATGATATACCCCCTTGAAAATTATTCGTTTTCACTCGTTTTGGTCCGTTCCTTAAGGAACTTAAATTCAATTTCAGAGTCAGCGGACGGGATCGGTTCCACGGGTTTGGTAAGAAAAAAACGACCTTCTTTGATTGAGTCTTTAAGAATCGTCGCGATTTCCTTGGCACGCGCGTAGGATGACAGAGCCGCCGTCGGAACTTTCCTTCCCTTAACCGTAATTTCACCCGATTTCAGCTCAGCATAGCTTACTTCGCAAATACTTTCCGGAACACAGTTGGGATATGCATTGCTGTAATCCACTACTTGAGCCACAATATCTTCGTCTCGCACCGTGGCGTAAAAAAGAATCTCCTCATCGACAATAGGAATGGGGATCCCTACCCCTACCGCTAAGGTTGCGCCATAACCCGTGAAAGAAGCTCCACGAAGCCATCGGGGGCTCATCTGTTTGAGGTCTCCCTTTACCGCCAGAGTTCCGGCACCTGTCCGCGGAACCCCTCTTTCGGTTCTCGGAACGGTCGGGTTATGCTGGGTTCCGCTTCCCACTACATAACCGACACCACCACCAAGAAAGATCCTCGTACCAAGTCCAATTGTTTTATAAAGAGGATCATTCAGAAGAGGGCTAAGTTGTCCGGCACTGCTATACGTGGCATTCCTCATTTTTGGCTGCAGGACTCCCATGTATGTGTAAATGGTTCTGTCTGACAAATTCACTGCTACGTTATAGTTTTGATAGCAGTTCCGAATATTAAACAAAACTGCTTCGTTCATATCGTTTAAATTGATCCATGTATCGAGCTTTCCCCGTGGATAGCAATCTGTGCCATAGCCCCACGCTGTGAGGTGAACATCCTTTCCTGAAACAAGATCTTCGATCAAATGCCCACCCCCGTATGGAAACCTTCCCGGGTAAAGCCTGTTCCTAGGGTCATTTTCAGGAATAGCTGTCGCTCCTACAAATAGATCAACAGCAGCAAGGCCCGTGTATGCGGGGATCTCGTTCAAGGTCACATATCCACCCCCGAGTTTTATTCTCGGGTTCGTGTGTCCCAGGTTAAAGTAGGCACCCGATGAACACATCGGGGCAAAAGTACCGGTTGTAACCACATCAACTTTTTCCGCCGCTTGTTTAAGCCCTTTATTCTCCACAAACTCAATAATTTCTTCTGCGTCTAGTACGACCACAGTTCCCTTTTTTATTTTTTCGTTTATTTCTTCAATGGTCTTTGCCATCTGTTTACTCCCTTTACTTTCTTTTTTCACTCCCCAGTTATTGATACAATGTTCTGATACACCGCTTTTACATCACGAGTTAGCTAAACTAAGGCGATAGGCAGGTCAACTAACCAGTATGCCTCCGTACGGAAGAAACATGGATAATTCGAGGGTTTTTTATTACGTCAAAAGAGCCACGTGATATCGATACCTTTTGTTCTAGCATCCACAATCAAGAACCCTCGTTCCTCCTATTTTCCACTTCTTTAACTGCTTGTTTATTTTTTTCCTGTTTTTCCATATGTGGTCTGCGAGAAATCCCTGCGCCTCCCCGAATTCCATCACGTTTCCTTTAAACAAAATGTTTCCATCACATCGCTTGAGTATCCTCCCGCGAAACGGGTTAAAAACACCCCGATCATTCGGAAGGGAATCAAGGATGATCTTGGAGAGTTCTTCCGCGTCCTCTCTCTGGTTGATTTCTCCCGTTTCCTTATTCATCACTTTCCTCCAGTTTTTGGTGTTTATCGGTGATCAGAACCACCGAGTCTCCACACCGTATAGTTCCTCCCTTACACACCCGTGCAAAGATACCTTCTCGGGGCATAATGCAATCCCCAGCCATGTAATATATGGCGCACTTTTTGTGACAGGTTTTTCCTAGTTGGGTTATTTCAAGTTCCGCCGATTCCCCTATCCTCACCTTTGTTCCAACAGAAGCATGACCCCATTCGATCCCTGAAGTTGCAATATTTTCCGCGAAATCCCCGAAAGTCACCATAAGCCCTCTTTGCTTCGCTGCCTCGATGCTTTCACTTGCCAGAAAGCTTACCTGGCGATGCCACCTACCTCCATGAGCATCGCCTTTGAGTCCAAAATCTTGGAGCAAAATGGCTTCCCGCACAGGGGTCTTACGTGTCCCCTTTCGCGTACTCAGGGCGATGGACGCAATCTGCCCCACTGTTTTTGATCGTGGCTCGCTCATAGCTTCCCTCCGCACTGCATGCAGAACTTGGCTTCGCTGGGATTTACGGCATCACAACATGAGCAGGCAACACTTTCTTCTGCATGTTCTTTGGGAGAATCAGAGTCTTTCACCTTTCCTGCTTTTCTATCCTCATAGTTTTTGATGGCCAGTGAAAGGGCTTCTGCACCCAGGTTTGAACAATGCAACTTGTTTTTGGGAAGTCCTCCGAGAGCTTCCGCGACACCCTTTTTTGATATTCGCTTGGCCTCCTCAAGGGTTTTTCCTTTTGCCATTTCGCTCACAATGCTTGACACTGCAATAGCAGCAACACACCCAAAGGTGTTGAACTTCACATCTTCCAAAACGTTGTCCTTTACTTTAATGTAAAAGGTCATCATATCGCCGCAGACCGGATTTCCGACTTCTCCTACCCCGTCGGCGTCTTCGATGACTCCAGTATTCCTAGGATTCGTAAAATGATCCATAACTATTTCGCTATACATGTCACTCCATCTCCTTTCTATTTTCATCCTTTCTCCTGGCTTTCTCTGCAAGGTCGGCCAGGGTAATGGATTCCAACTTTTCGTAGATCATCTCTGTTAGCTCTTCCCACAGGTTTTTCGTGATACATACATCCGAGCGGCTACAAATCTCCGGATTTGCCATACATGCAACAAGGTTTCTTCGCCCTTCCAGCAGTTCCACAATTTGCGCCATGGTTATCTCTTCCGGTGGATCTGCCAGCATGTAACCACCCTTTGGTCCCCGAACTGTCACCACGTATCCCGCTTTTTTTAACGGAATGAGAATCTGCTCGAGATACTTCACCGAAATATCCTGTCGCTTAGATATTTCGCTTAACTGCACCGGCCCTTGGTTGTAATGAAGTGCTAGGTCTACCATGAGCCGAGCACCGTATCTGCTTCTTGTGGATAGCTTCACACAAATCTCCTCCTTGCACATCTATCAAGCTGCCATTTTCTTTCGCCAAACAGGCGAAAAAGATCGCAACTTCTCTACGGCAACAGGTAGTTTCTCCAGCACATGATTTATCTCTTCGGTGTTATTTTCGTGGCTCAAAGTAAAAACAACAGAACCCTGGGCGATTTCGGGGGCCACACCGATAGCCACCAACACAGGGGATGTTTTAAGTGCTTTCGATGCACATGCTGAACCAGTGCTCGCGTAAATTCCGTCTCTGCTGAGCATGAAGAGAAGTGCCTCCCCCTCAATTGCTTCGAAACAGAAACTAGCATGTCCCGGAAGCCTCTTTTCCGGGTGACCGGTATAAACCACGTGAGGGATTTTCTCTAGGATACCGGAAACGAGGCGTTCTCGCAGGCCTTGCAGGTACAGGGGTTTTGACGAGAGTTCAGAGATTGCCAGTTCCGCAGCTTTCCCAAGGCCCACAATGCCCGGAACATTTTCCGTTCCTCCGCGACGCCCGTTTTCCTGTATACCTCCATGAATAAGCGGAACGAAACGCAACTTTTTCTTGAAATAAAGGGCTCCCGTGCCCTTGGGAGCGCCCAGGGCGGGCCCTGAAAGGGAAAGCAAGTCTACGTTAAGTTCTTTTACGTCCACTGGGATTGAGCCAACCGTGGCGACTGCATCAGTGTGAAAAGCTATTCCCCTTTCTTTGCAAGAAGTTGCCAGCTCTGATATTTGCTGGATTGTTCCAATCTCATTGTTTCCGTGCATAATTGAAACAAGCACAGTTTCATCGGTCAAAAAACGTTCCAGAGTTTCAACACTTGCCAAGCCATACTTATCCACGGGGAGAAACGTGACCTCGAATCCATGGAAACGCTCTAGGAACCGAGCCGAGTTCAGCACGGAATGGTGCTCTATGGCAGAAACAATTACGTGTTTCCCCTTTTTCCTGTTTGCCAGTGCTGCACCTTTCACCGCAATGTTGTTAGCTTCGGCCCCTGAAGAGGTAAATATTATCTCGTTTTTTCCAGCACCTATAAGCTCCGCCACCTTTTCCCGTTGTTCCTCGAGAACCCTTTTTACGTTCGTTCCAAGGTCGTAAACACTGGAAGGGTTTGCATAAATTTTGGAGAAATAAGGCAGCATTGCTTCCAGTACTTCTTTTCGTACTGGCGTGGCAGCAGCGTGATCTAAATAAACCCTTTTCATCGTAAGTCTCCTCAGTGTAATTTCTTTACGTAAAGCTTGTAGATTTCATTTTCATCGTCCTCGTCGATACCGACAAATTCCTGCCCATTTTTCTCACACCAGGCCGGGATATCCTCGAGGGCCCCATCGTAGTCGGTGAGAATTTCAAGGACCTGCCCCTCTTTGAGTTCTTTCATAAGTTCCACCGGCTCAAGCAGGTGAATGGGGCACATGCGGTACACGAGGTCAGCCGTAGCATCAGCCTTGTAATTTTCTACAAAACGCATGATGTCCTCCTTTCAAAATACTACTTGATTAATCTATACTATTTAAGTATACTATATAACAGTTCTTAATAATGTCAAGCGAAAAGGAGGAGAATTATGGGAAAACTTATTCATCAGACCAGGATCAGTATTGAGCGCGAAAAAGGCCCCACCAGAAAGGCTGTTATCGAAGGATTCAGTGAACCTGTATTCTACGGGGTTCACGGAGGCATCAAACATTTCTATAAGGTGGAACCGGAGAAAGAATACGCGGCCACCCTCGACCACATTATCGGCGGCGTCGGCGGTTGAATGATGGGCACACTGGCAGCGGTGCTGGCCGGAAAAGGAATAAAAACTTACAAGGGACTTTTTAGGGCTGACGTAAAGGGTGACATCGAGGACGAATCCGGAGTCCTCAAGATAACCCGCATTCACGTTACCTACACGCTAAAAGTACCTCCGGAGAAACGTAAAGATGCGGAAGAAGCCTTTGAAAACTACCTTGATCGTTGCCCGGGAGCCCAGAGTGTGTTGGGATGCATTAAAATCGAGCACGAACTCCAAATGCGAGATCTTTGAGGCGAGTAACTGTTAGAGCACCTCGGAGTTCAGGTGATTCTTCCGGGAAGTTGCCCCACCTGGACTATCATACCGGGTATTTTGTTGACCTGGTTGAGAAGTGCGGAGCAATCCTGGTTGCTTCTCCTACCTGGAGAAAGGGCTGGATTTAGAAGTAGAAATTTTTCCTCCAAACAGCTATACTACATCGTAGTATATAATTGCGTACGCAGTTTACGAAGGCTATTTTCAGAGGAAGAATGAAAAAAGAAGAATTTTCCAGTATTCGTAGAAGGCTCGGCAAAACCCAAAGGGAACTCGCAGAATTTCTAGGGGTATCCATCAAGGCTGTACATAGCTACGAACAGGGCTGGAGAAAAATACCAGGACACGTTGAGCGACAGCTTCTTTATTTGCTCCTCAAAAAAGAGACAGGTGAGGAAGAAATTCAACCCTGCTGGATAGTAAAACATTGTCCGCCGGAACGAAGGGAAGGTTGCCCTGCCTGGGAGTTTAAGAGCGGTGATCTCTGTTGGTTTATAAACGGCACCATTTGCGAAGGCTTTCCGAGGAAGAACTGGGATGAGAAGATGCAAACTTGCCGCTCATGTAAAATGCTGACCACCCGGATTACATGCGGCTGGTGATTGGTCCTCTGGAATGAGTGAGCCGATCGGTTCGCCTTAACCAAGCAATCAAACAACAAGGACTAATCCAATGAGGCTTACGCATGGTACCTGCTGTACCTTAGAAGAGTGCCCCACTGGTACAAGTTTCCAGCCAACTTTTCTTGCAATTGAAAAGACGTCAAAACCGCAAGCTTCCATTGCTGGTCTAGCTCGAAGCGGATGAACACACGGCTCACCACTTAGAACCGCACACTTTGACCTGGGTAAACAGAGCGAACATTCGCCTGCAGCGAACCCCATGGCCATGGGAAAACCCATGTAAAATGCCCTTCCTTCTAGTTTCGCTACAATTTCCTTATGCCTGATCTCATCCTGAACATGTTTCTCTCGCCAGTGTTCCCCGACAAAATCATCGATATCAACATCGAGCTGCAATAGGATTCCGAATTCATATTCAGAGACAATCTTCCTGGTTACTTCTGGGGTTAACGGATTATGAGGGGGACACATGATACTGCTTCCATAAAACTTGCACCCCGGTATGAAGCACTTTGCACGTGCACTGTGCCGGATAACAAGGTCACCGGTACGAACTACAGTTGCCCGGCTTGCACCTAGTTTCAGAGTGAACTCGATTAACTCTTCTATCTCCGTTTCATAACCTTTAACCGCCATATCTCTTTTGCCATTGCTCGTATAATGAAACCTGATTGATTTTAGCATCCCCAAGCAAGTCTTTGCTGACAGTGGGAAAGAATCTTCCATGTATATTAGCATCTACCGTTGGAATACGATATTGTCATGTATACTACATTGTGGTATATAACGTCAAGCAGT
>JALSTM010000216.1 GCA_026983715.1 Desulfobacterales bacterium | reverse complement strand
GAGCTTCGTCGCTTCACCTATAGAGACTATGACCGTGAGGGATGAAATGCCGATGATTACGCCCAGCATCATCAAGACAGCACGCCCCTTGGTAGCAAGAAGGGCCCTTATACTTTCCTTCAGCACCCGTATGATTTTAGTGTCTATCATGAGAAATTGTGGATACTGAGTTTAAAGAGAGGATTCTAAGTGTTCTGCTTCGATCACCATGAGTTCTTCCCTGGCATTCATTCTGTCAGTTACCTTTGTTTCCAGCTTTATTTTGCCGTAATGCAGCTCAATTATCCTCCTGGCATGCCTGGCGATAAAATCTTCATGGGTCACAAGGATAATCGTATTACCCTGGGCGTTAAGCTCCTGGAATATGGCCATTATCTCAAAACCGGCTTTTCTGTCCAGGTTACCCGTCGGTTCATCGGCAAAAATAACATCTGGCCTGTTGATAAGCGCCCTTGCGATGGCCACTCGCTGTTTCTGTCCTCCCGAGAGTTCACCGGGCAAGTAATTCAGCCTGTCACCCAGTCCGACTCTTTCCAGAAGGTCTATTGCCCTTTCCCTCGCATCACTGGGATAGGGATCCGAATATGTCAAAGGCAGCAAGACATTTTCTAGGGCCGTTGCCCTGCCGAGGAGGTTAAAAGACTGGAATACAAATCCAAACTTTCTATTTCGTATTCTGCTCTGTTGACTGTCGGTAAGAACCGTTACATCTTCACCGTCAAGGAAATAAGTGCCGGAAGTAGGTTGTTCCAACAACCCCAGTATATGCATCAGGGTACTTTTACCTGTTCCCGAAGGTCCCGTTATGGCACAAAATTCCTCGCGTTCAACCTCGAGGTCAATACCGAACAGAACCGGAGTTTTTACCTTTCCAGAAACGAAAGTCTTCGTTATTTTTTCCAGCCTTATAAGCATAGTCACCCGATCATGGCAATATTGCTCCCGGATTCAGGCTATTCACCTTTTATGTCATCGACTTTTTCGCATCCTCGCTTTTAGTGCGCCAATGATAACCGTTTCGTTTTCCTTGAGTCCTTCCTTAACTTCCACGAAATCGCCGTCAATTATTCCAGTTACAATTTCTCTCTTTTCAAACCCTCCATTTTTACTTACGGCGACAAATTCCCTCTTCCCTTGTCTTGCAATCGCTTCTGTAGGTACGGCGAGGACATTCTTCAGGACATCGATTATTATGGTAACGTTTGCGGTCATCTCCGGGCGCAACAAGTTTTCATATTCGTCCAGTATTTTAATGACAACATCGTAATAGACGACATTTTCCTGGATAGTTGCAGCCGGGTGAATTGCATCGACTTTTCCATGAAAGATTTTCTCCGGATAAGTATCCACCGTAAAAGTCGCATCCTGGCCTATTCTAACGTTGCCTATGTCTGTCTCATCGACAAAATCATCCACTTGTAACCTTGATAGGTCAATCAAGGTAATAAATGTCGGAGCATTTAAGCTCGCGGCAACAGTTTCCCCTTCTTGCGTGGAAACACTTGCCACAATACCAGCCATTGGCGCGCGTATAGTCGCATAACCTCGATTGATTTTTGCAATCTCAAGAGCCGCTTCCGCTTCCCTTATCTGTGCCCTCGCCAGTTTTTGATCTTCCACAAACTTGCTTTTTAGGTAGAGAAGCTGCTGCCTTGAAGACGCAAGCTGTGCCTCCAGCACTTTTACCTCTTTACGGGCTTTATCAACGTCTTCCCGTGCGACAAAATCCTGGGATAGAAGCGACTTGCGCCTTTTGTACTCCAATTTTGCCAGTGCCAGCTTTGCCTTAATTTCCCTTATATTGGCCTCCTCCTTAGAAATTTCCTTTGGAACGGTAGCGAGTATGTTGTTCAGCCTTGTTCTTGCCGCCACAACCCGTGCCTCAGCCTGGCGGAGTTTTGCATCCAGGTCATCGTGCTCTATAATTGCAACCACCTGGCCCTTCTTAACAATGTCACCTACCTGTACAAAGAGCTTCTCAACTTTACCAGACACCCTTGAACCGACTTTCACCTTTGCGCCCACCTGGGGTCTAACGGTTCCGCTGGAAACCACGGTACGCCTAAGGTCCATCCTTGATACCTTAACTTTCTTCAAGCTATCTAAGTTTTCAGTCGTACTTAGCTTATCCCTTGCAAAAAAGAAGTACACCACTGCCCCGAAAGCTAGTACTATCACAAGTAATAGAATGTAAAGCTTTTTTTTTCTGTGCATAAGACCACCTTACTGGTCTACCAGTCCTGCAAAATCCGCCTCCGAACCTACGGCACGGCGATAGTTGGTTTCATTTATGTGATGTTTGTATATGGCTTGAATATGTTGAGTCCTGGCACTTGTCAAAGAAGACTGTGCGTCAATGACATCAATGAAATTGGCCAGCCCTTCCTTGTACAATCCTTCTATGACCCTGAGATTTTCTTCTGCACTTAAAACAAGTTGCCTTGTTGCATCGATTTCTGCATAGCTGGCCTTTAAATTGAGAAGTGCCGAGTATACCTCGAGATCTATCTGGTCGGAAAGATCAAGCCTCTGGTGTTCTAGTTCAAGAAGTACCTTCCTTGCCTTTGACACGGATGCCACAGTTCCGAATCCGCTGAAAAGCGATATGTCCAGGTTCACCCCCACGTCCCAGCTTCTCTTTTGTGAGTTGAACTCTCTGCCGCTCCATTCATAATTTCCCCTTGCATTTACCTGGGGCCAGAAATCAGACTGTGCCAACTTAATAGCTGCCTGTTGCTTTTTGATCTGCGCATTGATCTGCTTCATCTCCGGCCTGCTGGCTTTAGCCTCATCAAGCGCTTTTATCAGGTTCAGTTTTCCGGGATCAAGGAGGTTGTTATATGTATCTGCCAGGTTAAACTTTCTAACCACAGCTACTCCCATGGACTTATTGAGCCTTGCCATTGCCTGGAGAAACTCGTTTTTAACCTTGATCAAGTCCACCTCTGCTTGGGCTTTCTCTACTCGTGCTTTCAGAACGTCGGCCTTGTTCGTGAGTCCGACTTTGAACCGAGCTTTGGTCAACTCCAGGTGGTACTTGGCACTTTTGAGATTCTCCTCGTTCACCGTGATCAGGTGTTTTTGTTCGAGGGTACTAAAATAACTAGTGCTGACATCCTGTATAACGTCGATTAAAACCGTAAAATACGCCTGTCTGGCAGCCTCATACTCCCTCTTAGCTTCCTGGTAATTCTGCCATATCTTTCCGCCTCTGAAAATCGGTTGTGTGAAACTAAATCCACTTGAATACGAATCGTACTCGCCTGCACCTTCAAAATAATTCCTGTCATAAGATGAAAATGCGTGTACGGAAGGTAAGAACTCGGCCCTGGCTTCCGCTATGGCATCTTTGGCTGACTGCATACGGTACCTGGCGGCATTTAACCTCGGGTTATTGTCACGGGCAGTTTTCAGGCAGTAGTTGAGGTCAATTTTCTGGTTAGTATTTTTGTCCTTTGTTGTCCATGCGAAAGCTAGGGAACCAGATATCGCAAGGGAAGTGATGATACCGAAAATAACAATCTTAATCCCCACGAACCTGCGCATATTTAAAACCATCCCGTATCCGCTTCATTCAAACATCGTGTTGCTATTAGAGGTTAATTAACTCCACAAGATGCCTGACCTTAACATCCATTCCGGCATTCTTTATGCCGTGCTCTAGCTGCAAGAGGCATGCAGGACAACCGGTAAATACGTATCCGCACCCTGTTTTCTCAATATTCCCGATTTTCCTTTCAAGTATCCCCCTGGAAATATCAGGATGAGTAACACCGTACAATCCTCCCAACCCGCAACAGACCCCCGCATCTTCCATTTCGACGAAGTTATCCTCGAAAATGCTCCTGAGGATATATCTGGGCTCACGCTTGATACCGAGCCCTCTGGCCAAGTGGCAAGATTCATGGTAGGTTACAATCATTTCGCTTCGATTGCAACGGGTGAGATTCTTCTGCTCAACATATTCAACGATAAATTTGCTGATGTCGTAAACTGAGAGGTTATATTCGACATCTTCCAGTACTTGCCTTATTCTCCTGTTACAGGTTGGGCAGACAGTAACAACGAAGTCTACATTAGATCCTTTGATCAGTTCCACTACTTTACCTTGCAAAAATTCCGACATCTCCAGGTCTCCCCCCACATGTGCGGCAAAGCCGCAACATCCCTGGCTTTTTGGAGTCAAGACATTATAGCCAAGCCTTGTTAGTAATTTTACGGCAGCAATGCCGATGCGAGGTTCAATGTATTGGGTAGAACAACCGACGAAGAAAAGGGCAGTAGCCTTGGGTAGTGGGCTTGAAACCAGGCTTGGAATACTATTCCGCAAGGGAGCCCTGTCCGGGAGAAACCTTACTTCAAACAAAAGGGAAAAAGGGTATCGTATCCTCACTCCGCTGCTTTCAGGTACAATGTTTTGGAGGAAAGCCGGGGACAGAGATCTTTCAAGCTTTAAGGCTTTCCGAAGCAAGCTAGGAGACTTAAGTACTTGACCGAAGATTTCTCCCGTCGACAACACTGACCCGGATTTTTTCAAAAGAATCCGCAGGTTTCTAATTACCAGTTCAGTATCAACGTTATTTGGGCAATTATCCTTGCAGGCTAGGCAAACGAGGCAATTTTCTATTATCTCTCTAAGGTGCCGGGTTTTACCGATATCACCCCTCAGGAATGCATCGGCAAGAGCTATCTTACCTCTCGCCACTTCCTGTTCTCTCCGGGTCAACTGGAAAATAGGGCATACACCCTGGCATGAGCCACAGCGGGCGCATTTTGCCGCTTCAATTTCTATTTCACGGATAAGCTTAGAATACAATGAACTTAGTTCCACACGATTTTATCGGGCCAGGTTTTCGCGTTGACGGTGGCGTGAAGAAATCCCTGGCCGTGCACCCTCCTTCGAACCGGTTACAACCTCGAAGTCGTTACCACGGTCGGTAAGGCTAGAGTCAACCATGACACAGACCGCAATACTTACCGCTGCTTCCTCCCGGACCTGACGGGGTTCGTATCCGTCTGTTGCATGGTGTCCAGCTATCCTTCCGTGGTCCCGAACCCTCAAGGGTAACCCGACGTCCTCAGGGGGGAATTCGACCCCGCATAAGCGGCTTTCGGGTTACAGGGCACCGCTAGCTCCCCGTCTAGCACGGCCAGGGCAATTAAACTTGCCTTTCATGGACGTTAACCACTTAACATTTTTGATAGATTAAGGCAATCCGATTTTTTTGTGGATCAAAACAAATCAAATCCAACGTTCTGTTTTCAATATTTAGGTGCCCCGAGGCTAAAATACCACCTGAAAAAGGCTGGTCCCCAATAGAGGTAGCAAAGAGCCCCCATGGCAAGAAAAGGCCCGAAGGGAAGCATGGTGGTAAGGCCCTCCTTTTTTCTATACATCATCGCTATTCCAACGATGCTACCCACAAGCGAAGCAAACAGCACCGTGAAAAGAACTCCGGGCCAGGCGGTGTAAGCACCTATCATGGCCATTAACTTTACGTCACCTCCACCCAGTCCTTCTTTGCCCCTTATAATGTAATACAGAAACGATAGCAGCCAGAAGGAACCTCCCCCAATAAGAAGCCCTATCAAGGATGCCTTTAAGGTGAGCATTCCGGTAGCAATGCTACCAAATACGGCAAAAGGAATACCAGGAAGGGAGAGAACATCGGGAATAGTCATGGTATCAAGATCTATGAAGGTAATTACAATCAAGAGGCATATAAACACGAACTCAACGAAGAATGCGGGATGGACACCGTAACGCCTGAAAGTAGCAAGACAGAACAATCCCGTGATAAGTTCAACCATGGGATAACGCCAAGAAATAGTAGCACCACAGTACGCGCACTTACCTCTAAGAAGAATATAGCTCAATATCGGTATGTTGTGCCACGGTTTTATTGTGTTACCGCAGGACGGGCAACTAGATGGGGGGCGAATAATAGACTTTTTGGCCGGCAGGCGGTAAATTACAACGTTCAAGAAACTACCGACAATTGTTCCCAGTACGAAAGCAAGTACATTAAAAGGTGGAAAGTGTGTATATTCCAAGATTTATTCCTAATGCTCGTCCTCTTTCAGCCTGAAACCACATTCACGATTAGGACAGGCAAGGTAGTTGCCTTCCTTCTTGCTATATTTTTCAATCAGGAATTTAGAACCGCACTCCGGGCATTCCTTTTTTACCGGTTTATTCCAGATAACGTACTTACATTTAGGATATCGACTACATCCGTAAAACCTTTTCCTATTTTTCGATACTCGTTCCACGAGTTCCCCGTCACAGCCCTCCTCCGGGCATGCTATTCCCGTTGAAATCGGTTTCGTGTTCTTGCATTTTGGATAATTCTCACAGGCCAAAAATGAGCCGCCGTACCGGTTTTTTTTCACTAGGAAATTGCCACCGCACTTCTCACAGATTTCATCCGTTTTTACTGGTTCATCATTTTCTTTCCCATTTTGGTTGTTAATAGACCTTGTAAACCTGCACTCGGGGTATCCGCTACAGGCAAGGAATGTTCCAAACCTACCCCTTTTTACCACAAGGGGCTTTCCGCAAACCTCACACTTTTCTTCCGTTTCCTCGCTCTTTAACGGAACTATTATTCCCTTCTCATCCCTGGTGTAGTCGCAGGTATTCTGGCACTTCGGGTAGGTACTGCAGGCCAAAAATGGGCCGTTTCTTCCCCATTTTATGTGCATTTTGTTGCCACAGCGGTCGCAAACAATGTTTGTCGGAATCCCCTCTTTACGAAGATCCCTCATTTTCTCCTGGGCTTTTTCCAGCGTGGATTCAAAACTATCGTAGAACATTTTGAGCACGGCCAGGTAATCCAGCTTTCCCTCTTCAACCTTATCAAGACTCTCTTCCATCTCAGCGGTGAACTTAACATTAAATATGTTAGGGAAATTATCCACAAGAAGATCATTTATCAAAAAACCCAGTTCCGTGGGTCTAAAACGCATGCTTTCACGAACCACGTATTCCTTTTCCTGTATGGTGGAAAGAATAGTTGCGTAAGTGCTCGGTCGCCCAATTCCTTTTTCTTCCAGTTCCTTCACCAGGGTAGCTTCAGAGTAACGAGGGGGAGGTTGCGTAAAATGCTGTTTCGATATCACATTGAGCAAATCAAGTTCGGTACCCTCGGGGAGTTCTGGTAGCCAGACATCTTCTCTGAGGCCATTTTTTTCTTTGCCGTTATCGGTTCCTTCAACGTAAACTCTCATGAAACCATCAAACTTCAACACGGAACCAGCAACTTTAAAGGTAAAATCACCGGCTTTAATTTTTATGGTGGTTTGGTCAAATACAGCCGGGGCCATCTGGCATGCTACAAACCTTTTCCATATTAGCTCGTAAAGTGCCAACTGGTCCCTATCAAGAAACGGGGCAACCTGTTCAGGGGTACGGTTTACCGATGTGGGTCGGATGGCTTCATGGGCATCCTGAACACCTTTTCTGTTTTTGAAGACCCGTGGCCTGGACGGAACATACTTGTTACCCCACTTTTCCTTTATGTATTCCCTCGCCTCGTTTACGGCTTCCTGTGACAGCCTGGTAGAATCGGTTCTCATGTAAGTTATAAGCCCTACTTCACCTTGTTTACCCAGTTGCACACCTTCATAGAGTCTTTGTGCAACACTCATGGTGTGACGAGCACTGAAACGCAGCTTCCGTGCCGCTTCCTGCTGAAGAGTACTTGTCTTAAATGGCGGCGGTGATTGTCTTCTTCTTTCTTTCTTCTCGACACTCTCTACTACAAAGGAAGCCTGCTTAATCAGGTCTGTGTAAGTGTTAGCCTGTTTTTCGTTTTTAACTTTTACCTTTTTATTCTTGTAGTGCCAGAGTTCCGCAACGAAAGGCTTTTCATCGCCTTTCGCATCTTTTTTCCTGAGTTCAACGGCTATCGTCCAGTACTCTTCCGGTACAAACTGCTGGATTTTCCGCTCTCTCTCACAAATTAACCTGAGAGCTACAGATTGCACCCGCCCCGCGCTTAGCCCTCTTTTTACCTTGGTCCAGAGAATTGGCGACACAAGGTAGCCCACTAGCCTGTCTAGGATGCGTCGGGCCTGCTGGGCTTCGTACTTGTTTTTATCAAGCTCGCCAGGGTTCCTAAGTGCTTCATCGATGGCTCTTTTCGTTAACTCGTGAAAAAGGACTCTCTTGATTTTCCCCCGGTCCTTTCCACCGTTTATTTCCGATGCAATATGCCATGCGATGGCTTCCCCTTCCCTATCCGGGTCCGGACCGAGATAAACCTCTTCTGCCTTCTTCGCTGCTTTTTTAAGCTCTTCAAGTATCTTCCCCTTGCCCTTGACTATCTGGTATTGTGGCTCAAAGTCTTTTTCTATGTTGACCCCAAGGGTTTTCTCGGGCAGATCTTTCACGTGTCCCACAGACGCTTTCACTTCGAATTTCCGTCCCAGATATCGATTCAAAGTTCGAGCCTTTGTTGGTGATTCCACAATTAACAGTGACTTTCCCATATTCTCCTCAAAAAACCCGGCAAAAGTGTTTACCAGGGAGTTGTTTCACAAGACCCATTATTTCGAGCCTTGATAAAATTCCAGCCAAAACGTTAACTTCCTGATTGAGAATTCTAACCATATCATCCAGTAACATGGGTTCACTTTCAAGCAAGTCAAGTATTTCCCTTTCCGTAGTGGATAATGACTTTTGCGCTGTTACGGCGGCAGATTCGAGAGCCTCCGATGGTTGCTCTTTCGCTGGTTGTCTCAGCATCGGAGCTAGTTCCTCGATGACGTCATTTGCACTTTCAACCAGCTTTGCTCCTTGCTTTATAAGCCAGTTAGGTCCAAGACTCCTGAAATTACGAACCGACCCCGGAACTGCAAAAACTTCCCTATTTTGTTCCAGGGCAAGCCTGGCGGTTATCAAAGACCCGCTTCGTTTCCCCGCTTCCACCACGATTACGCCAAGAGCAATCCCGCTTATTATTCGATTCCTTGAAGGGAAATTTTTCGCCTCCGGTTCAGTACCCAGGGGAAACTCGGTAACCAGCGCTCCCGTGGCTACAATCCTTTTCCGAAGCTCCCTGTTTTGCCTTGGATAATCCACATCCAGACCACACCCAAGCACAGCAATCGTTCTGCCTCCGCCTTCAACGCAACCCGTATGCGCCGCCGTATCGATACCCCGGGCAAAACCACTGACCACTACCATGCCGTGGCGCGCTAGATCCGCACACAATTTTTTCGTAAACGCCATTCCCTGGTATGATGCAGATCGAGATCCTACCACCGCCACCGATACCACGTCCCTGACAGATAATTCTCCATGCACAAAAAGCACCGGAGGCGGATCATGAATTTCACAAAGATTTTTCGGATATTCATCATCATTCAGGCAGACAAGCTTTATCCCCCTTTTACTTATTGCTTCGAGTTCTCTTTCCGGATCTTTCTCAAATTTTCTCAAAGCTATATTGTCGACAACTTTTTTCCCAATTCCTTTAACATGCGCTAGTTCACTCCTGCTCGCGCCCAGCACCTCTCGCGGGCCCCCAAAATGCTCTACCAGTCGGATAAAGGTCTTCGGACCAACTCCCGGTACGAGTTTCAGAGCAAGCCAGTAAAATTTTTCATCCAGATGTTCTTTCATACCAAAGAAAGAGGGGCTGAAGGTTAGGATACCTTCAAGCCCCCGCTAAAAACCGATTATTTACTGAATCTCAATGGCCCCCAACTCCAACTACGTTGCTAAACATGTGGTATAAATCATCTGCTGTCAACAATTTTACCATTTCACCCGGTTCAATCTCCTTCATTGATTTCAGAACCAGCGCCGTAGAACTATTCTCCTGAACGTCGAGGACAATTAGCTCTCCAATTTTATACGGGGGAAAAACTCTTGTCCTTCCAATTATTTCCCGTTCAGGTATAACATCTTCTTTCAAAATGTCAAAATAGTTACCAACCTGCACTCCCTGTTTTTTACCCACATCAATAAAAACCATAACGTGGTCACCGATAAGAGGACCCTCGGAATAAACAATGTACCCCCTTAAATCTTGATGGCCAGGGACAAGGGTAATTTTAGATAATTTAATCGGAAGCGGCCTGAGCCTCTCTCCTACTCCTATCTCACTAAATGACTTGACGACTTTCGCTATGTAACACGTATCAGCTTTTTCAGTAATTTCAACTATCCCCGTTACCTTGTTTAAGTCTCCAAATTTTTCACCGGTAACCGGATGATCGAAGGATCGGATGGTTGCAAAGGATTGATAACGGCTCCCGATTTCGGCATTTACACCTTCCGGGAACTCAACATAGACTAGATCTCCCTCGGACAGCATTACTTTCTGTTCAATTCTACCGGCTACAATAACTCCGTATCTTGCCACGTCTTCTGGCGTGCTTACAAAATTAATTTCAGAAGAAATTGGGTAATTAAGAACAAGTTTTGGGAAAGGCCTCTTTTCCGCCTCTCCGGTACCTGGTTTTTCGTAGTAGATCAATATCTGGTTACCGGGATATATCCAGTGGGGATTTTCAATCTGAGGATTAATTTCCCAGAGCTTAGGCCAAACCAGAGGGTCATTGTATTTTTCTTTGCAAATATCCCAGAGAGTATCACCCTTTTTTACTTCGTATTTATATGTCTTACCTTGATTGGCCTCTTCTGTCGAAAACGATCGCAGGGGTATCAATAAAAAGCAAATAAGAGCGAAAATAACTAGGGGCGCAATCCCCATTTTTTTCCTTATGCTCACGCTGCACCTCCCTTTCTCAGTAAGGGGAAATATGATAAGCTACCAAACCGTAAAAACTTACATTTTTAAATCCCTTAAGTAAAAAAAATACATATGCCCACTATTTTTGTCAAATATCATTTTGAACGATTGATAAAGTAAAATTGGGAAAACATGAACACAAGACAATACAGGCCGGAGTTACTTGCTCCTGCCGGAAACATGGAAAAGCTTAGAATAGCCTTCACCTACGGCGCAGATGCCGTTTATCTGTCGGGGAAGAAATACGGGCTTCGTGCTCAGGCAAAAAATTTTACCCTGTCGGAAATTGAGGAAGCCTGCAAGATTGCCCACGGGCAAGGCAAACGCGTCTACGTTACCGTCAACATCTTTCCCCGATATTCTGATATTGACGAGTTACCCACGTACCTCCAGCGATTGCAGGAGATAGGAGTCGACGCCTTAATCATCGCTGATCCGGGAGTTCTCATGCTAGCAAGAGAGCATGCCCCACGTGTTCCCCTTCACTTAAGCACTCAAGCCAACACGACCAACTACCTCAGTGCCGAGTTCTGGGCTTCGCAAGGAGTAAAAAGGATAAACCTGGCAAGGGAACTAACGTGGGAAGAGATTACCAAAATAAAGGAGAAAACAAGCGCAGAAATAGAACTATTCGTTCATGGATCCATGTGCATGGCCTATTCCGGGAGATGCATACTTAGTAGCTTTCTCGCAGGAAGGAGCGCGAACCTGGGGAATTGCGCACAGCCCTGCAGATGGAAGTACACCCTCATGGAAGAAAAACGACCCGGAGAATATTTCCCCGTTTTTCCCGATGATAGAGGCTCATACATACTCAGTTCAAAGGACTTGTGCCTGCTCCCATTTATAGACAGGATACTTGATGCCGGAATTGACGCTCTAAAATTGGAAGGGAGAATGAGAGGCATCCTGGCCGTGGCAACAATGGTAAGAACATATCGGTCGGCTATAGATAGCTACCTTGAAAACCCCGGTAAATTTGAATTCGAGCCTATCTGGACGGAGGAGCTTCACAAGATAAGTCACCGTCAATACTTTCCCGGTTTAACCTTTAGCAATTACGAAAAAGGATCCGATTCCTTTACTTCCGAGTCATACATACGCCCCTACTCACTAGCCGGCGTTGTGAAAGAAATAATTGAAGAAGATACGGTGCAGAACAAATCCACGGCATGGATAGAGGCCAGAAATCCTTTGAAAAAGGGATCGGAGTTAGAATTTCTCGGGCATGGAGTCAAAACACACAGATGGGTAGCAGATAAATTTTCTCTCATCAACGAGACGGAAGCCGAAGAAGCAAAACCGAACGAGGTATTTAAAATCACGGTTCCTTTCCCACTATTTAAGCACCAAGTTATTCGGAAAAAAACAACTTAGCTACTCACAGTTCAACCTGAACCCGTGACGAGATTTTACGGCTAATTTGTCTAAAATGTCTAAATTAATCATTATTGGTTACATAATTGGTTACATAGCCAGGATGGATTATTCTCCACCTTGTCAAGCAATCTTTTTACGCCCTGCGGGTTATCCACCTGGACCGCATCTTCGGCGTCATCGGCCGGCGGACATAGCGTACTATAGCCCGCCGGGCTCTTCCTTGCATCTGCGACCCAGTAAACGATCACGGATTGATGTTTAATACGATTTCAAAGGTGGTTCCTTCTCCGGGAGAGGTCTGCACAGAAATAGTCCCTCCCATTGCTTCCACGAAATTCTTAACCTGCCACAAACCCACCCCGAGGCCGTCTTTTTTTGTTGTCTGAAAAGGCTTGAAAAGTCTTTCCTCTAGAAACTCTGGGTCAATACCGGGACCATTGTCGGAAATCCTCAGTATCATCCGCTTGTCAATCTTTTTCGTTTCTACCCGGATTTTACCTTTCCCGTCAAGTGCGTCTCTTGCATTCATAAACAGGTTTTCCAGCACATTGCCCAGTAGCTCCTCATTTGCCACGCAAACCAGGTTGCCATCGAGGCTACACTCAACTTCTATACCAGGGTTCGTACGCACCAGGCTTTCCAGGCACTTGCTAATCACCTTGTTCACATCAGTCGGCCGTAATTCTCTCTCTTCAGGAGGTTTTAATGCTCTAAGTTTAGTCATTACTTTTTCCAGCCTCCTGGAAGCAGATGAAATGGTGGCGAGAAGATCCTTTTGAAAATCAGGGTCATTCATGAGGGAAGGGGCATTCTGGAGGATAAGAGAAAGCAAGCTCGCTGCATTTTTTAGATCATGCATGACAAAAATGGATAACTGGTTAAAAAGGTGGAGTTTTTGATTTTGTACAAGTTCTTCGTGCAGCCTGATCATGTCAAGAGCGGTAGCAGTTTGGCTGGCAAGGCCCTTAAGGAGATCAATGTCATCTCTACCATAGTCAGTCCCGGTTAACTCCGGTCCAACTCCGATAAATCCAAGAAATTCACCCTTGGCCACCAATGGTACGGCAAGTGCCAGGTTATTTTCTTCAATAAAAGAAGTAACGGACTGAGGGAGTTCAAGGATTCCATAGTCGCTCATGTAGCCGTACTTGCTGGAATAGATAAGGTAGGCAGATTGTTTTAATAACCTTATAAACAGATGATTTGAATCTACGATCTTTTTCTTCACGGAGCCATCTCTAGGCAACACTCGTTTAAAGACTTTGTTTTTGTAATGCAACCATATGGTCACCCAGTCAATAAACATCGTTTCATATATCATCTTTTCCAATTGCGATAAGATTTCACCCTCACTCTGAACATTAACTAATCTTTCACTGAATTCCACCCACTCCTTCCTGTAATCATACTTGTTGGTAAAGAAGTGAGTATTTATGAAAAAACGTATTTTATTTCGAACATCTTGTGATAAACAAACAACCACAAGAGCGAGAAGCGACAAGTACAAAAACGCCTGCCATGCAAACTGCGAGTAGGTCAGCCCCGTGTACCTGATAACGGTAGTTATAAGTCCCAGTATGATAAGATATAGCCCGACCCCAAGAAACACCACGGAACGGTACACAACGTACCTGGATACGTATACTTCAACCTCAAACAGACGATGCCGCACAACGGCAAACATAAAAAAACCGACACCCGAAACGATGACAAGCGAATGAAGTCCAAACTGTGCGGGAACTACTTTTAGATATGAAAGCCGGAACCCCATTTCCCAGATAAATTCACCTCCGATGATAAATATACCTAGCACGGCATACTTAACTCTCCATCTTAGTCCCCCTTCGCTTTCCCTCAGGATGTTTTCCAGTCGCCAAAGAAGGCCAACGGATAAAACAAGAATCAAAAACGCGCCGGCTTTTTCTAGTTGGCCGATGGTAAGTACGGGAACAACATCACCCGAAAGAATAAGCAGTGAAGAAGGATAATATATCCCCGTAACGGACCAGGCCACACTCACCAGAAGAAACATTGCCCCCAGGAAAGCGACTCGCCTTGGACTAGACATCCGTTCCACAAATTGGTAGGCACAACCTTCCGTCATGAAAGCTATTATTGGAGGTTCACAGAGAAGCGAATATCTCAGGAACTCAATAGACTGTTCTTGAAGAAAGTAAAACCTGAACAGTTCACGGAGGGCCAGCAAGAAGAAAGAAAAAGCGAGGAAGAAGACGGGTCTCTTCTTATCTGCCTTGACAACCAAGAAGATCGCCGACGAAAGCGATGCCAGTATCGATGCCAGCAATATAACTTCATTGACAAGAATACGTTTACACCCCCCTTTTTACAACTTATCCGCTTTCCACTGGTACATGTCCGCCTTGTCCTTATTTCCCATTCGCAGGTAGATATCCCGCTCCAGTAAGTAGATTTTTTTTAATTCCCTCTTCCTACCCTGGCATAGCAATTCCGCCTTCTTTGCAAATTCCAGTGCCCTCGAGGGCTGGTTTTTTTTTAGCCAAGCTACGGAAAGATAATAATACGCTCGCCTGTTGTAGGCATCCAGCGAAATTGCCCTCTCCAGCATGCTTATCCCCTGATCGACGTTCCCTGCCTCGATATTTCTCCTCCCCACGTCTACCAGTTCTAGGGACGCCATGTGTTGAGGCGATGAGTCGTCAACGACAGGGGAAGGCTGGTTACTTTCTTCCGGAGAAACGATAACCACATTTTCCCTGTTGGTTGCAATTCCCTTTTCAGGCGTAGGTCCTTTTCCCGTGGAAGCGGGTGGATACGGATACTTTCGAGGTTGGGGTACCGGTTGCGGTGTATACAGGGGTGAGGTGCTACACCCGACGATGATAAGAAAAACAGCAGTTACCCCAAGCACTCCTAAATATCGCAACCAAATAGATAGATTTACCTTAGTGAAAGACATCTTTTATTCCCTTCCAAATTCCATCGGCCCAGTCTCTTATTCCGCTTCTTCCCGCACCACCATAGTCAACAGGCTTCGGTTCCGTTCCTTTTAGGAAGTATTCATCGTACGACGTAGGTCTCTGCCACGGAGGTGGCCAGTCGACATTGACCCTGACACGTATCTTGACTACGCCTGGCGGCATGACAAAGGGTCTAGGGTTGAGCCTTTTCTTGATACGGTTCATGAAATTAGCCCAAATTGGCAAAGCCCCTCTTGATCCCGAGAGGTGCGTATTTTTATTATTGTCGAAACCGACCCATACAATCACAAGTACATCACTCGTGTATCCTGCAAACCAAGCGTCTCGATAATCGCTTGTGGTACCGGTTTTGCCCGCGCACGGAAAGGTTATACCATAGCTTTTCAACCTTCTTGCCGTACCATATTGTACCACGCCTTCAAGCATTTTTGTAATAATAAAGGCCCTAGCAGGGCTGCATATCGTTTTGAATCCAATGTTTCTTTTTTCTTCGATCTCCCCGTGTTCATTCACCACGTCTCTCAAAGTCAACAGGTACGGAATCTGCCCTTCGTTGGCAAAAACACAATAGGCCCTGGCCAGTTCAAGCGGTGTCATCTCAAAGGCCCCCAGGGCCAACGAAGGGTACGGCTTTAACTCAGATTTTACCCCCAATTGTTTCACTGTATCGATAATCCTGTTTAACCCAACTTCCATGGCCATATTAACGGTTGCAGCATTGAGCGACTGTTCAAGCGCTGTTCTCACTGTAACTCTACCGTGGTAATGCCCATCATAGTTTTTCGGAATCCATGTTTTACCACCCACTCGGTACTCTACCGGCTTGTCTTCAAGCATCGAAACGGGAGTAAACTTATCAAGGGCGGCAAGATAAACGAAGGGCTTAAAAGCCGAACCAGGTTGCCTGTGAGCATCTACTGCTCTGTTGAAAGAACTGTACCTGTAGTCCCTCCCACCTATCATTGCCAATATTGCACCTGTCTTGGGCTGAACTACCACCATGGCTGCCTGGAGAGGTTGATCCTCGTTTTTTGTTACTAGAGCCGGGTACTCTTTTTCAAGCCGGCTGAGTTCCTCCCTCAACGCCTTTCTCGCAGAAACCTGAAAGTACGGGTTTAGGGTGGTAAATATTTTCAGGCCCATGCTCGTGAGAACCTTTTGCGGGTAAAGTTCTTCAAGCTGACGTTTTAAGAAGTCCACGTAATAAGGAGCCTTCCTGATTGGTGAGGGAGTTCTTGACGGAACTACTGGCTCGGCCAATGCCTTGTCATATTCTTCCCTGGAAATCTTACCTGCCTTAAGCATCATCTCCAGGACCAGATTTCTCCGCTTTTTTGCCAGTTCAGGATTTGAAAACGGGGAATAGTAATTCGGTGCCCTAATAATGCCTGCAAGGGTAGCAGCTTCTCCAAGGGTTAAATCGGAGACCCCGTGACCAAAGAAATACCGTGAGGCTTCACCCATGCCATTTATCGAAACCCCTCCTTTTTGTCCCATGTATATTTCATTAAGATACATTTCTAGGATTTCTTCCTTGGAGTAAAGGGTTTCTATAATTACCGACATTATTGCTTCTTTGGCTTTTCGTACAAAGGATCTTTTAGGTTCCAGGAAGTAATTTTTCACAAGCTGCTGGGTAATGGTACTTCCCCCCTGAACAACGCTTCTATGTTTTATGTCAACCCAGAGAGCCCGCAGTATCCCGCGCCAATCGATCCCGCGGTGTTCAAAAAAACGCCTGTCTTCAATGGTTACCACCGCATCTATAAGGTATTTGGGCACTTGGTCATAGGATACAAGGTAACGGCTTTCCTTTTGTGGCCCAAAGAGCTGTGCCAGCTCCACCGGTTCAATCTCCACCAGGTTTAATGGCCTGTTGTTTCTTCTCATGCTTCTAATTCTGCCCCTGCTAAAAACCACTTTTAACCGAAACCCTTCAAACCTCCTCTGCGGATAGGTAAAGTCCCTCAAATACACCTCAAGCCAGTTTTTCCCGGTCCAATATCCGCCCGGGCGATCAGGGCGATAGGAATATTGCCTGTAGCCCCGGAGCCTTAACATATCCACGAATTCCTGCTTGCTAATCTTCTCCCCCGGGAAAATATATTCCGAGTCTGAATAAACTCTTGAAGGGATACTCCACTTTCTCTGCGATAATCGCCCTTCTATGGTTACCGTCAAATAAGCCACGTAACAGGCAAATGATATCAGGAAAACGATGGATAGAGCTATCAGGGTTTTGAACAAAAACGACGATATGTTCGTTCGGCTTTTTCTGACTTTTCGTTTGCCCATAAAATTACGCCCCTGGTTTAATCAGCTATCGAGCCCAAGATAAGCTCTCCAGATTTTTTCTCATCACCGGCAACTCGAATATACGCTAAGTAAGACATTCGCGCAGAGCTTCTTCCAGTCTGGGGAACCTGTAGCGGTATCCCGTCTCGAGTACCTTACGGCAAGACACCTTTTGACTCGCTAGCATTGCTTCACCAAGTTCTTTCAGCA
The DNA here is from genome assembly GCA_026983715.1 of Desulfobacterales bacterium. GTDB lineage: Bacteria > Desulfobacterota > Syntrophobacteria > B119-G9 > B119-G9 > B119-G9. The sequence continues at coordinate 21,648 of JALSTM010000216.1, read as the reverse complement.
ACACCTTGAGAACAAAACGTGGGACCCTCATAAAGGTGGGGCGTCGCAGTAACTTTCCAAGAGTTTTAGTAAATTCAATATTCCTTACCTGGTGAGGCGCTACGGCGTTTACAGGTCCACTTATTTTAACGTTTTCTATGGTCATTAATATTATCCCCACCTCGTCTTCCAAGTGTATCCAGGGCATCCACTGTTTACCGTCACTCAAGGGGCCACCAAGGCCAAAACGAAACGGCCTTAACATGATTTCAAGCATTCCCCCATTTCTCCCCAAAACAGGGCTAGTCCGTATGCATACGACCCTCACTCCATACTCCCTCGCCCTCCGAGCTTCTCTCTCCCACGCCACGCAAAGCTGGGCCAAAAAATCACTTCCGGGTGGGGAATCCTCGCTCAATTCCTCCTCTCCCTTGTCCCCATAGTATCCAACGGCCGACGCGCCAACGTATACCTCCGGAGGTCTATTGCAAGCCGAAATACCCTTTACAAGATTCTCCGTACTTTTTATGCGACTTTCCACAATCTCTTCCTTCTTTTTCCTGGTCCAATATGTAAAGATCGGCGCGCCAATCAAATTTACTATAGCATCGACCTTTTCAAGGATTTGACTAGAAGGAAGTTCTTTTGTTGCGTGCCAGGGGAAAATTTTTACAGCAGAAGGAAGTATTTTCTCGGCACCAGACGGATTGCGACTGAATACATAACATTCGTGACCTGATTTGATGATTAAAGAACAGAGTTTCTTTCCGATAAACCCCGTCGCCCCGCATACAAGGATCTTTTTACTGCAGGGTTGTTTTTCGCCCATGGAATCCTCCTATCCCTGAAAGTAAAGCACCAAAGTTCCTCTGTGGCTTGCTGCTACGTGCAACCTAATGAAATCTCTTCTAAGATCAGTTGTCAAGGATTATTGAAAACTTCAAAATAAAATGGCCACGGGAAACTACCCGTGGCCAGGGAAGGAGGGAGGAGGGGTCAGGGAGTATCACGCTACTTCCTGCTGTTATTTAAGGTTTAGCAAGCACCGTGCCACTTTTTCTTATAACCGTATGAATGCTGTATAGTCAAGTACTTAGCAGCCATTTTTTTCTCTTCACTTAGTTTCTCCTGCATATGCTTTCACAATGTATGGTTGTGATTTAGGGTTTTTTCGTGAATAAGTAGTCATTTCGCGCCTTAACTCTTGAGATACAAGCTCCCTTTATCAACTCATCGCTGCTACGAATCGTATTCATGCAACGGAATTATCAAAGAAAATTCTGTCCATCCATTTCCAGACTCGACACTTATGTCAATCCCGTGCTTCGACATTAAGTGTTTGGCGCAATATAGGCCCAGACCTAGAGTCTCCGAAGTATCACCATTATCGGTAGAATGAGATTTTTTTGTTGTGTAATATAGGTTGAAGATTTTATCCTTTACTTCCTTCGGTATACCAATGCCGGTATCTCTAAACGATACAATGACGTTGCCGTGGTCATAAGAGGTTTTTATGGTGAGAATCCGATCTGAGTCTACGTTCTCCATCGCTTCTATGGCATTTTTCACAATGTGAGCAGCACTTTGCCAGAAATCTGAGATAGGGACGTTTACCCGGGGCAATTTTTCGTCTAGGTCGAGGATAACTTTTATTCTGTGCTTGAAAAAGAGGTTGTTCTGGAAGAATTCCACCAGCTTCCTGATGGCCACATTGAGGTCAGTTTTCACCTCTCCGCCCTGGATCTGCATTCCTTGGATCAGGTTTTGAGTTAAATTGGAAAGATTGTAAGCCCCTTCCTGGATATGTCCCAGTCGCGCCAGTTGCTTTTCTACGTCTTCCAGAAGCTTGTTATCGGCAAGACCACTTGAACTAAGGAATTTCTTATGATGGAGGAGTTGATCCTTTAACAGTTCCGTGGCCATGAAAATATTTTGCAACGGCCCGTTTATGTTATGCAATACCCCCTGGATCATCTCGCCAAGCAAGGCTTTTCGGTCCCTCGCCAGCAGTTCCTCCAAGACTTCTGAGGTCACTGAAGGATTTAGACGATTAACTGTCATATATTTTCTCTCCCTTTAATACCCTTAGAATCTCCCGGTTTAGCAAGACTAAGAAACAAGTGATCCGCTGGCCAACCTGCACACTTGTAAACGAGCATCTTCCGAGCCTCCCTTGATAACGTATCCCCAATCCAAAATTTCAGAACAAAATCCGTCAAAGGAATTCCTGTACCCAAATATGTGGGCAGAAGATAATTTGCTATCCTTTAGAGCCGCAAGAAATCCATCTACCACCATGGGATCAAACTGGCGTCCCCTCTGTTCCACGAGCCTCACCATGGCTTCTTCGGTATTCAACGCCTTCCTGTAAGAACGATTAGATGTCATAGCATCAAAAGAATCCGCAACTGCCACAATCCTGGCCAGAAAAGGGATCTCTTCCCCGACCAAGCCATCGGGGTAACCGCTACCATCCCAACACTCGTGATGATTCCTGATAATAGCAATCTCATCACCATTTAAATTCAGGTTTTCTACTATTTTCTCCCCTATAAGAGTATGCAACTGTATTGCGTAGTACTCGGTTTGAGACAGTTCCCCCGGTTTATTAAGCAAAGAATCTTGGACACCGAGCTTTCCTATGTCATGGAGAAAAGTAATGGTACGAAGGGATTCGATCTCTTTCTCCGAGCATCCGAGGCTTTTTGCAATCATCGCCGCATACTCGGTTACCCTCTGCGAATGCCACTTGGTATAAACATCCTTCGCCTCTAGCGCCGTAACAAGAGACTTTAGCGTTCCGTAGAAATTTCTGCTCAAGTTTCCATACAGCGAAACATTCTCAAGACACAGCGAGCCCTTTCGCACAAGGAATTCAAGAAGACTCAATTCCTTCCCCGTAAAAAGCTCGTTGTTATTTTTCTCACCTAGTGCTAAGACACCACAATTTCTTTGAGCCAGTGCCACGGGAAAACATACCAGGGGCGGCTTTCTCAGGGCCCAGGTAGAAAAGAAAGGATCAAGCCGGGGAGAACCATTCAGTGATGAGGCAATATAAGGGCATCCTGAGTTCAAAACTTTTTTCAAAATACTGTCCCTATACGGAAGAACAAGGCCACGATGAGAATCCTCATAAACCCCTCTGCTCGCGACTACTACCATTCCGTCTACATCGGAGTTGTAAAACAAGAAGGCCGCTTTACTCACATTAAGAAACTTGCATGCTAGTTCAACGATTTTTTCCTGTATCTCTGACTCTGTTTTTAAATCATCAAGTTCTTGTGATATACTAAACAACGCTGCCTGCAACTTGGCCCTGAGAGCTAGTTCCCGGTTTAACCTATCAATATCCTTTTTGGCTTTAAGTTTAGCCTCTAGTCTTATTTTATCATTGAGCATCTCAGTTTCTCTTTTAACCCTCTCCAAGCACAACAACAACTGGTCAGCGGAAAACGGTTTGGTCAAGAAATCCGTAGCACCATTTCTGAGTGCCTGAATCGACAAATCGAGCGATGGGCTCCCGGTCATCATTACAACCGGTACGTGAGGTTTTTTCTCACGGAGCTGAATAAGCGTTTCCAGGCCGTCGATACCTGGCATATGAATATCCAGAAACACACACAGAACTTCATTGTTTAGCACATATTCAATTCCAGCCAGTGGATCGGAGAAATCTTCCACCATGTATCCGTTAATATTTCTCGTGCATTCAACAATATACTGACCGATGCGTGGATCATCATCTATGACTATTATTCTCATAACACCTCAAACAACAAATGTTGAAATAGCGGTAGACCTTGATCCCCAAGACCGCCAAACAATGATGCAAACACTGTGCAATAAAAGTAAAATTTTAATTAATAAGTCTTATTCACTAATGTTAATCCGTACAACCATTCTTAAATATTTAGAAATTTCTTCCAAAAAAATCTTATGCCCCCATTTTGAGGTGGCATTGAAGCCTCAAGAAGCTTCTCACATAATTCCAAGAAGTTACATGATGCCGGAGTTTCTGGATAAGCTAGAATCAAGGGTTTCTGGAGCCTTACGGCATCGGGGATTTTTGGGTCAAAAGGCACACTACCCAAGTAATCTAACGACAGGAAGCCCACACTTTGATCGAGAATCTTGCTAAGAGTCAGGAAAGCATCCATCCCTTCACTGTCATTGGCCACTTTATTTACAAGGATCCTGAAATGCTTCTCAGCCCAATCGGTGTGGAGTATTTTGATAAGGGTAGCGGCATCGCTTATAGATGTGGGTTCAGGGGTAATAACTATCATTTTTTCGCTTGCCGCCGTTGTGAAGTAGAGAACTTCACCGGAAATCCCGGGAGCAGTATCAATCAGAAAAATGTCAAATTCTGGTCGCCAATCGTCAAAAAGTCCCAACAAGAACAGTTTTCTGTCCGCTGTGAGTTCACGTAGGGAACCCGGCCCTGCGTGGGCAGGTAAAATTTGTACATTTCCAGGGCCATCAACCAGAATATCTTCTATACTTTTATCCCCGGTAAACAGGTGAGAAAAGGAATATTTCGGGCAGAGCCCAGAGAGGATATCGATGTTAGAGAGGCCGAGGTTGGTATCCATTATCAGAACCTTCTTGCCAAGCTTCCCCAGCGCGATGGCAAGGTTCAAGACTATGTTACTCTTACCAACCCCACCTTTTCCACTCGTTACTGCAATAACTCGAGGAACATGGGAGCCAGTAGAACTATTAGAAAAACCGTTTTGAATAACGTGTCTATGTTCAGTAAATTCCTTTCCTGTCATGCTTATCGTGATGGGTTTCCTTTCCCGTTCTAATTTGTTCAAGCGCCTACCACTTTTTCACCCACCCGATCCGCCAACAGAGAACCACAAACCATTTTTCTTTGAAAGGAGCAAAAAAAGTGCCAGCTTCAGGGGGTAGGAAAGGAAACGAGGTAAGGAAAGGCATGGCAATAAATCACCATGCCTCCTAAATCGATTTTCACCAAAACACCTGGTAAGTCGGCAATTTCAAGCCTGGATAACTATTGGAATGGATACCCAGAGATGAACTTCATCCCGCGTATTTTGCAAGGGCTGCCCGTAATTTGTCTGCCTGCTTATTTGAAGCGGCATTCAAATAAAGGATATCCACGGGACGTACCTTCTTACCATAATAAATTTCGTTCATGCTATCCCTTGCCGTTATGACGGCTCCACTAACCGAGATCCCACCGAAAACACCCTTTGATCTTGCAAAGGCCAATACGTCAAAGGTTTTTGCCTCGGCTCCTGCCCCCACCGGTCCAGCTGCCACACTTATGTCAGCACCCAGCTTAAAAGAAGGGCTAAGTAGGGCTGCCTTGCCTTTTTCTGTCATAATGAGGAGAACAATCTCTGACACCTTGCCACCAATTTGAAGCCCGAAGGAAACCGAACCCATAGTATAAAAAGCAGGGTAGCTCCACTTTCCGGTTTTCTCATTTCTGGCAAGCAACACTCCTGTTCCGCCTTCTGCACCAAAAATAAATCCTCCCTTGTAGCTCGCGGGAATAATCATAATTGCCTTGGCTTTTTTTAAATTTTTCCTCACCCAACTCATGTCAGGATCGGCCATGAAATCGTAAAATGTCTTGGTAGCCTTGTTTACCAGGTTTTCAAGCTCATAGTACGTGGTCGCATGGGCAGTGCCTACAAACGATCCTACAGGAAAAATTATAAAAACGATCGCCCCGAGAACAACGATAAAGGTCAATGCTTTCCTTTTCATACTCTCCCTCCGGTTAAGGAACTTTCACAAAAACTCCTCAATCCCCAAGCTTATTGCTTGACACAAAGAACATGCCCAATATTTGCCTAGCCGATAACACAGTAATCAAGATTAAGCAATACAAAACTTACCGAACCCATGGCTAAAAACCATGTGAAAGATGGACAGTTTACCACTTTTTCCTTGCCAGTACCGTTCAAAAAACTTAAAAGGACCATGATTAATAATTTAAGGAACCTCTAAGGCAGCGAAACCGCAACCAAAACTCAGGACAAAGATTGCTGGTTTCGTAAAATATCCTAAAACCGGTCATTGCGATCCCGCACCTACTTCAAATACGACTATTTGCCATTGCTCCTACAATTCGCAGGAAGTGGGTGCGGGATCGCAATGACAAAACAGGAAATTTTTTGCGATACTGTCAGGATTAAGACACGCTAAAGCATCACATGTTTATAGGGAAATATTCTAAAAATACTGTAGTAACCCAGAACCATTTAAACCTCATACCGGCTACCTGATCAACGCTAACGGATTCCGACTCAATACTCCGCATCGGCTGGAATAACGGATTTTGGATTGTTCTCATTAGCCTATTTTTATTGTATAGGAGTTCCAAAAATCAGGATCTATAAAAGGTCTTGGGATATATGTATCCGCGGTTCAGATGAACCATCAGGGATTCTGGCTTAAATCCTACGAGAAAAGTTAACAGAGCTTTGAGGTATCTCCAGCTTGACAGATAACCACCCGTGCCATAGATTACTGCGACAGATTGAAAGCAACGGACGTCTTGCTTGCGGAGAAAAACATGGCAGAGAAAAAAATAGCGGAAATAGAAATAGTGAAAAATCGACTTCCCCAACTAGCCGATGCTCCCCCCTTCGTCAAGGTAGAACGGCTAATTTTGAGGCACCGATATACCGACGGTACGTCCTCACGCCCTTACCATTTTGACATGGTTACCCTACCTCATTTTGCCGATGCCGTTGCTGTTGTCGTCTATCACGTTGACAAAAAGAGGGAGATATGGGTCGGAGTCAGGGAAAGCATCCGACCTTCCATATACCTTAGAAAACTTGATCCGTACAAGAAAATGCTGGATAAGAAAGAGTATCTGACATATCTCGAAATAGTTGCCGGCGGTATTGAACATGAAGACCTAAAACCAGGAGGTATCGGTATCGATGGTAGAGCCGCCTTGGAAGTACTTGAGGAAGCCGGATTCGAAGTCAATGCATCTGACATGGAAAATCTTGGTGGAGGGGTTTTTTCGTCACCCGGCTCCGGGAAAGAAAAAATTCATTTTAGAGCCGTTCAAGTAGACCCGAAAAAACAAAAAACCCCCAAGGGTGATGGCCACCCCCTTGAAGAAGCGGGACATTTTATGTTTATGCACATAAGAGAGCTTATCGAGAAATGCGAGAAAGGGGACATCGAGGATAGTAAAACAGAAATTGGGGCAAGAAGGCTTGCAGCCCGCCTTGGATACATAGTTGAACTCGGGATGTGGGCGGACGAACTACCCTATCACTTTGGGGAAAGATTGCTCGAGTTTAAAACAGGTTCCTGAATCCGTGGCGAAAATTTATGGCTGATTTACGTAGCAGGTCTAAAATGTAGGTTACTAGTCACGCACTCAGGGTGGGTTATTCTTCATTTTATCAAGCAATCCTTTTCCGCCCTGCGGCTCGTCCACCTGCACCACATCTGCGGCCCGGAAGAAGATCACGGATCCAGGAAATTGACATGCCGAAAGTTCGGCTATCGTCAAAAAAGTCAAAAATAATGATATGGGGTATTGTTTGCGAAGGTAAGAGCCTCAATCTATTTTGGCACCTATGGATACTCGATCAAGGCATGCCAGAGACTTAGTCTGGCGGACAGCACGGCTAAAAAAATTCTTCCTCCAAGGGAAATAACTTTAGGTTCCTTAATTCAACTTATAGCGAAGGGGCTATGGTGAATGAAAAAACTAAACCAACACTTGTAACTGCTGCACTTATTTGTTCAAATAACGCAGAGATACTAATTACTCAACGTCCTTCTGGAAAACTTTTTCCCCTGAAGTGGGAATTCCCGGGAGGTAAAGTGGAACCTAACGAAGATCCTGAGGATTGCTTGGTAAGAGAGTTGAAAGAAGAACTCAACCTGGAGATCGAAGTTGTTGAGCCTTTCATCACGGTTAATCATCAGTATGCTGAATTTTACATTTCTCTGATGACATTCTGGTGTAAAATAAAAAAGGGTAAACCGACCCTGATAGAGCACAATGATTACAGGTGGGTCAGGCCGCATGAGTTATCGCTCTTTGACTTTGTAGACGCAGATGCTATCCTGATAAAAAGAATTATCGAAAAGGGAATACCTGATAAGCTTCTGGTCGATGAATAAAAATGAAATTCGAAACCACGAAATCATTACTGCAAATTAAAGAATACCTTGACCAGCGAGAAGAAGAAATCCTGTCTCCTTTCGCCACGTTGAGCAAGGATGCGTTGAGAAGGTACCCGGATGAGCGCGTAACGAAAGGGCATCGGCAAAACTTTTCCATTGATTCAGACCGGATTTTACATTCTCTCGCTTACACGCGCTACGTGGATAAAACCCAGGTATTTTACCTTATTGATCACGACCACATAACCCACAGGGTTTTACACGTGCAACTACTATCCAAGATAGGTAGAACCATTGGTAGGTTTCTTCGCCTGAACGAGGACTTGATAGAGGCAATTGCCCTTGGACACGATATTGGCCATCCCCCCTTCGGACACGATGGCGAGAGGATATTATCCGAAATTTGTCAAATACATGGTTTGGGGCATTTCTTGCACAATGTCCAGAGCGTCCGGTTCCTTGACGTTATAGAGAGAAAAGGCAGGGGTTGGAATCTTTCCCTGCAAGTTCTAGATGGTATTTTGTGTCACGACGGTGAAATTCATAAAAAGAGTCTGAAGCCGAAAAGGGGAAAAACCTTTATAGATCTTGATGACGAAATGTTAAAGAAGACCCGAGACCCCGGGTACGAACTAACTCCCATGACCCTTGAAGGGTGCGTGGTTCGCCTTGCAGATACGATTAGTTACATTGGGAGAGATATTGAAGACGCAATCCGTTTGAACCTCATAAAACGAAACGACATACCTGCGGATTGCGCCTCGGTGCTTGGAAGCACGAACGGAGAAATAGTCTATACTCTTGTTACTGACTTAATCCAGCACAGTTTAAACAAGGACGAAGTAACGTTCGGCGATGAAGTTGCCGATGCTCTAAAAAGACTGCGTCAATTTAACATTGAACGGATCTATTCTAATCCGCAAATAAAAAAAGAAAGCGGCAAATTTTACGACTTGTTTTTAAGACTTTTCGAAGGCTACCTCGAAGACCTTCAAAAAAAGAGATACGAATCCGTCATTTACTCACAATTTCTCGACGGCATGTCCGAACAATATATTAACACAAGCACTCCAGAAGAAATAGTGCGCGATTTCATCGTTGGTATGACGGACGAGTACTTCTTAAAACAGTGCCAGTTACGTTTTATCCCTCAAAAGTTGCCAAGCAGATTCTAAAAAACTTATGGCCTTGATTTTTTCTATCTTTCCTTTTTATGTACGACGGTTTTTTTCAGTTTTTCTACCGTTTCTTCCAGAGTCTTAAAAACATTTTCCCTGAAATCGCCGGCAACAACAACCAGCATAACGTCTTCTCCGACCTTTCTTATCCCGGGGAATACGTAGGCCTCGACTGCGGCAATACCCTCTCTTTCTCGCATCTCCTTTAGAACCATTTCAACGAGATTCATATCTACGTCAATTTCCAGAATGCTTACCGGCTTACCGTCCCTGGATGTCCCTCTCACTACCCCGTTGTGGCATGCGATCATGCCGACGTTTGTAAAATCTACCGATCTTTTAACCTTGTCTACAAGTTGTGCAAGCGTAACCTCAGCCATATTCACACCTCTTTCTCTTCTGTATTTAGTACTCATTCAAAGCTAAATAATACCATCGTAAGGTACGTTTATCCATCGCACAAGTTAGAGGAAATCTTTAAACACTTCTTCAAAGAGTTTGTCAATAACTTGTACCTGTTTTTCTTCAAGTTCTCTGTACCTTTTTAGCAATTCCCTTGCCACCGGGGTAAGTTTTGATCCCCCCCCTTTCGTGCCACCAGCTTTACTTTCAACCAGCTTCATGCCAAGTCTTTCCTCTGTAGCCTTTACCTTCCCCCAGACAGCCCTGTAAGACATCTTGAGTTCCTTGGCTGCTTTGAGGAGAGAGCCGAGGCGATCCACTATTTCCAGGATTTCCAGCCTGCCTTCCCCAAATATCAAACCTCCGTCCTTGTGTTCCACCCATACCTTTGATTTAACCCTTAAGGGCAATTTTATTTTTTCATCCATGTCCCCTCCTAGTTGATAACTGTTTTATAAAGCATTCCCTCGGCCGGCAGCATCTCCCGGGTAGACCACTGAACCCGTATTCCAAGGCCAAGGTGCCTTCTCAACGTTGCTCTTATCCGTTCCAAAACCTGACCGCGAGTCCCCCTCATCTCCGTAGCCTGATCCGGGGGCACAATCAGCAAATCAAGCCTGTCTCCGAGACCGTAAGCAGTGTGAACAAGGAGCCTGAAGTCAACAATGCCGGGTTCTACTTCCGCGATAATCTTCTCAACCTGTTGTGGATAAATGCTAACACCTCGCACGGTAATTCGATCATCGCTTCTACGATAACTGGGACTCATCCGAATAGTCCTTCTGCCGCAGGGACATGGTGATTCGAACAAAGCCGTGATATCTCCCGTCCTATAGCGAATAAGCGGGTAGGCCTCGGTGGTAAGAGTAGTTATGACCAGTTCCCCGGGAGATCCAGGGGGCAAGAGTTTACCTGTGGCAGGATTAATTACCTCGGCATAAAAATGATCTTCGGCGATGTGGAGTCCATCCTGGTACTCGCATTCTCCGGCCACACCAGGCTCTACGAGTTCTTCAACACCGTAAATGCTATAGGCTTTTATACCAAAGCCTTCCTCAAGTTCTTCTCTGAGACTGCTGGTCATAAAATCTGGCCCGAATATACCCATTTTGAGGTTGAGTAAATGGGGGTCGAGACTTTGAGTTCTCATGGTTTCCAAGATATGGAGCGCAAACGATGGGGTGGTAGCCAGCACGGTAGACCTGAAATCTTGCATTATTTTGAGCTGTATCGTTGCAGAAACCATAGCCGAAGGAGCCACAGTTGCTCCTATTTCTTCCGTTCCAGCGTTGAAGTTAAAAGCCCCTGTAAATAAGCTGTAATTGAAAGCAACTTGGACGATATCCTTTTTGTCAATTCCGATGGATACCATTAACCTTGCCATCATCTCGGTCCAGATCTTAACGTCTTTCTTGGTATATCCTATGACAATAGGGGAATCCCCCACACTCTTTGAATACTTCAATCTCACGATGTCTTTTAAAGGGACGGCAAACATACCATAGGGATAGTGATCTGCGAGGTCTGATTGGGTGGTAAAGGGAATATTTTCAAGATCATCCAGGGACTTTATGTCATCCGGGGTGAACCCTATTTCATCAAATCTTTTCCGATAGAAATCAACCCTACTGTAAGCCCGGTTGCACGTAAGTTGCAATCTCTCAAGCTGAAGGTCTCTTATCTGATCCCGGTTGAGACCTTCCAGGTCTTTTTCCCACGATGAAAAAGTTTGCATTTTACTTGATCCTCTTAAACGCGGTCATCGTTCCCACTTTTCCCTGTATTCTTTACCGAGAAAAGCCCTGCGCACTTCTTCGTTTTCCAATAATTCTTGCGAATCACCGGATAAAATTACCTTCCCTGACTCCAAAACATAGCCCCTGTCACTCACATTTAGCGCAGCCAAGGCATTCTGTTCAACAAGCAATATCGTTGTTCCGTTGTTTCTCATATCCTCGATGATCTTAAAAATTTCTCGAACCACAAGCGGAGCCAATCCAAGAGACGGCTCGTCGAGAAGAAGTAACCTTGGTTTTGCCATGAGCGCTCTGGCGATAGAGAGCATTTGCTGTTCACCGCCACTTAACGTTCCGGCTTGCTGATTTCGTCGCTCGTATAACACTGGGAAAAGTTCGTAAATCCTTCTCTCTCTTTCCCTTAACTCTTCCTTGGATAATGTCTTTCGGTGCACGTACGCACCAAGCGATATATTTTCACTCACGGTCATGGAGTTGAAAAGCTGGCGAGCCTCCGGAACCTGGACAATCCCCATTTGCACTATTTGATCGGGCCTGAGCCCGTTGATCTTGTTTCCTTCAAAAATTATATCACCTTCAATCTCTTTCTTCAGACCGCTGATTACACTCAAAAGGGTGCTCTTTCCGGCACCATTGCTACCGACAAGTGTCACTATTTCCCCGGCTTTTACATGAAAGGTAACCTGTCTTAAAACCTTTATATTTCCGTAAGCAACGGAGAGATTTTTTACCCTAAGCATTAAGACCTCTTTCTAAACCGGGACCATCTCCTGTCTTTTCCGCGAACCGTAGCAGGCCCAAAGACCGTCTTGAGCAAAACATACCCACCTGCAAAACCTCCTACATGCGCCCACCAGGCAATGCCGCCAAACTGGTTTGCTCCGCTTGCAATAGCAAAAGTACCACTGAAAAATTGGATGAAAAACCAGAAACCAAGAAAGACATAGGCCGGTATTTCCACTATGGTGAAGAAAAAGAAAATCGGGATCAGGCTTAGAATCCTTGCGTGCGGGTAGAGCAAAAAGTACGCTCCCATTACTCCTGCAATGGCTCCGCTTGCACCAATAGTAGGAAGTTGGGAATGAGCATTTGTAATAAGGTGTATCAAAGCCGCTATGAGACCGCACAGTATATAAAATATAAAGTATCTAAAATGTCCGAGATATCCTTCCACGTTATCGCCAAAGATATATAGAGTCCACATATTTCCAATGAGATGAAGCCATCCCCCATGGAGAAACATAGATGTGAACAAAGGGACAAGTTGATCAACAAAGGAAAAGTACTGGGAAATTCGCGGGTCAAAGTACCTAACCGGAACTATTCCGTAATAGAATATGAACCGCTGTAGCAATGGCCCCAGATGAAGTTCGTAGAAAAAAACCAACACGTTAACAACAATGATCGCAATGTTCACATAAGGAAATACAGGAGAAGGATTTTTATCTCTAAGAGGTATCATGTATCATCGCTCCCACATGCTCGCCATCTCATTTTCAAGATACTGTCGGAAGAAAATCTTACCTGTTTTTCCACTAGTTGTAAATCTCTATCGGGATCTTTTGTATGAGTGACAACAGGCACAAATTTCTTTGACATGAAGATTCATTTTGGTTAGCATTGCTATCCTTGCGTTAGTACAACAAGTAAATAATAATTAAAAGGAAACGGCAATGCTGGTTGGTCTCGACGTTGGAGGAACACATGTAGATGTAGTACTGGTTAACCACGGAGAAGTGGAAGAAAAAGTAAAAGTACCTACCCAATCGGACAACTTATTAGAAAGCGTCTTGAGTGCTCTGTCGGCAATACTCAAAAATAAATCTCCCGAGAAACTACATCGCCTGGTATTGAGTACCACTCTTGGAACAAATGCAATAGTGCAAGGCAAGGTGGATCCTGTAGGCGTAATAGTAGTCAGCGGTCCCGGCATCGACCCGGAAGAATTCTCAGTAGGTGATCATTACGTTCCGATAACTGGTTACGTTGATCACCGGGGAAGAGAGGTAAAACCAATAAAGCGGGTGGAAGTTTTGAACGCTGCCAAGAAATTTGAAAAGGCTGGAATAAGGCAGGTTGCAGTAATTGGAAAATTTTCCGTGCGCAATCCTGTCCAGGAACTAACGATTAGAGAAATCTTAAAAGACAAGTTTGACCACGTATGCCTCGGACACCTGATCTCGGGCAATTTAAACTTTCCGAGAAGAATTGCGACCACGTATCTGAATTCTGCCGTTCAACCGATTCACACGAATTTTTTCAATTCAGTGCGAGATTCGCTCCAAAAGCACAGAATAGAAAAAATTCCTTTTATTCTTAAGGCGGACGGCGGCACTCTAAACCTAGATGCCTCTCTTGAACAACCTGTCCAAACTATTCTATCAGGCCCGGCCGCAAGCATCACTGGGGCTCTTCTCGATCCTCCGGATTCTCCGACAACGGCAGTCCTTGATATCGGAGGCACAACAACAGACATGGCGATACTTGTGGATAAAGTGCCCCTTTTTGAACCTCTCGGAATAAAAATTGATCGATACAATACCCTCGTACGGTCATTTAAAACCATGTCCGTGGGAATTGGAGGGGATAGTGTGGTCAGGGTTGAAGGGGATCGTATCACGATAGGTCCCGAAAGAATCGGTCCTGCGATGGCCTACGGGGGGCCAAGGCCAACCCCTACCGATGCTATCATTACGCTGGGGTTGAGCGCCGACGGAAACAGGGAGAAGGCCATGGAAGGGATGAAACTGGTAGCAGACAAAATCGGCGTTTCTCCCGAGAAAGCAGCAGCACAAGTTTTTGAAAAAACCTGCTCTGAGATATTAACGGCGTTGAACCGCATGGTGAAAGAAATAAACAAGAAACCGGTCTACACGATAAAGGAACTTTTAACCGGCTACCAGGTGGATGTAAAGAGCCTACTTGTGGTTGGTGGCCCGGCTCCCTACTTTGCATCCAAGTTGTGTGAACTTTCTGAACTGGATGCATTCGTAGCGGAGAATCCCGAGGTAACCAATGCAATAGGTGCCGCATGTGCCCGAACCACCTGTGCAGTAACCGTGTTTGTGGACACGGAGCAGGGTTTTTTGCTCGTTCCTGAAATGGACTATAAGGAACGTGTATCCCAGACTTTCACCAGGCAGGATGCCATTGGTAAAGCTTACAGCTTGCTGAGAAAAAAGGCTTTAGCCCTTGGCTGCAGCGAAAATGAAATCGAAATGGAACTCGTGGAAGAAATGGAATTCAACATGGTCAGAGGTTTCTACACCACGGGAAAAAATATCCGGGTAAAAGCCCAGATAAAGCCCGGGATAATAACAGCGTAAAAGGTTTTTTTATGAAAGCAAAACATCCTTTGGCTTTGGTTTTTTTTCCGGCATTTGATTGGGCAATTTCACCCACTCATCCGGAACGGGAAGAAAGACTCCTTTACACTCAAGACCAGATATTCGAGGAAGGCCTTTTCGACATAGAAGGCATCGTCGAGTATAAACCGGAGCTTGCTACGATAGAAGACATCCAGCGGGTTCATTTTTGCGTACCCGATGAAAGAGCGGTCACCACGGAGTCGCACTTGATCAGTGCCGGTGGAGCAATTACCGTTGCTGAGGCGGTGCTCAACAGAAAGGTTAATAGAGGCTTTGCGCTTGTACGCCCCCCGGGGCACCACAGCATGAGGGTAGTACACGGGGCACGGGGGTTTTGTAACATCAACATAGAAGCAATCATGATTGAATACATACGAGATAAATTTGGCGTCGACCGCATAGCAATAGTTGATACCGACTGCCACCATGGGGACGGAACTCAGGACATCTATTGGCACGATCCTGACACCCTATACATCTCTATTCACCAGGATGGGAGAACCCTCTATCCCGGAAGCGGCTTCCATTACGAAATGGGAGGTCCCAATGCCCTCGGAACTACCATAAATATTCCTCTACCTCCAAAGACTTCCGAAGAAGGGTTCCTTTACGCCCTCGAGGAAGTCGTTTTGCCAGCCCTGGATGATTTTAAACCCGAACTTATTATTAACTCGGCAGGACAGGATAATCATTATACTGACCCCATTACCAACATGAATTTTTCAGCCCAGGGGTACGCAAAATTGACCAGTAGGCTAGGTGCCGACATTGCTGTTCTAGAGGGAGGATATTCCATTGAAGGGGCATTGCCCTATGTAAACCTCGGTATTATACTGGCCATGGCCGGGCTCAATTATGATCGAGTGGTGGAACCTGATTACGATTATGAAAAGATAAAACAACCCCGCAGCAATACCGAGTACATCAAGGAATTGTGCGAAGAAATAAACGAATTCAGAAAGAACATAGATGAAATGGTTCCCAAGGTAAGAGCAAAAGGAGAAACTAAAACAAGGAACCGCCAGATCTATTACGATACTGATAATATAACTGAAAACCAGATAGAAGAAGTGGTTTTGTGCAATGATTGCGCCGGCGCCTTGAAGATAGACTCGCAAGCGCTTGGACGCAAAAGAATTTGCGCAATCATGATTCCACGGAAAGCCTGTAGCATCTGCAGGGATATGGGTTACCGGTGGTTCGAAGAAGCGGACCGAAGAAGATTTGATTACGTCTATCTTCAAGATCGCCCTGCTAAAAAATACATTGCCAGGTAAGTTCTGCTGAAAATGCAATACATAAAAAATCTTAAACTGGAAGACCTAGAACAAGAAATTCAACAATTGGGAGAACCCGCGTTCAGGGCCAGGCAGATTTATAAATGGCTCTACCAGAAAAATACTACCAATTTTTCCGATATGACAGACATTCCCGGAAAGTTCCGGGTAACTCTTGAGAAGCTCTTCAGGGTAGATACCTTGGATGTTACCAAGGAGCTAAAATCAAGGGATGGTTCTGTAAAGTTCCTCTTCGGGACCCATGATGGTTATGTAATAGAAAGCGTATGGATCCCGGATGATACCCGTTATACCCTTTGCGTCTCAAGCCAGGTAGGTTGTGCCATGGGATGTGCATTTTGTGCCACCGGCAAGATGGGTTTAAAACGAAACCTTCAGCCGGGGGAAATCGTGGATCAAATCTGCCTTGCGAAAAGATCAAAACTGGTAAAAAATAGGATCACCAACCTGGTTTTCATGGGGATGGGCGAACCGCTGGCCAACTACGAAAATATCGTTGCAGCAATGCGGATTATCACGGAAAACCTGGGACTCCAGTTTTCGCCCAGGCGCATAACGCTATCAACGGCAGGCCTTGTACCTCAACTGAGAAAACTCGGGCATGAGGGACTCCGGGTCAACCTTGCAATATCACTTAATGCCACAACAGATGAAACGAGAAGCTTCTTGATGCCCGTAAATAGAAAATATCCCTTGAAAGAACTGCTCAAAGCGTGTAGAGAATTTCCGCTTCCGAGGAGGAAAAGGATTACGTTTGAATATATCTTGATTGACGGGATAAACGATTCGCCGGACGATGCAAAAAATTTGGTTGAAATACTGAAGGGTCAAAGAGCCAAAGTTAATCTGATCCCTTTTAACCCTCATCCGGGAACAGAATTTAGGAGACCTAGCGAGAAAAACATTCTGCGGTTTCAGGAAATTCTTTTTGAGAACCATTTGACAGCAATCATAAGGGAGAGTAGAGGCGAGGATGTCGGCGCTGCGTGTGGCCAGCTGGGTTCATCCTGCTTCGCTCAAAAAGAGGATAAGAGAATTTCTGTTGCAAATTGAGTATTTTTTCAATTTTGGATTTTTCGTGGTTCAATCATGAGGAGGTATTTGAAATGGCACCAGTGGAACCTGATTTCGAAAAGGGTAACGGGTTGGTTCCAGTAATAACGCAAGACGCATCCACGGGTAGGGTGCTCATGCTGGCTTACATGAACAAGGAAGCATGGGACAAAACATGGGAGACAAAAGAGGCACACTATTGGAGTCGCAGTCGAAAAAAACTGTGGCACAAAGGTGGCACATCCGGTAATGTACAGAAAGTAAAGGAGATATTGATAGATTGTGACGATGATACCGTACTGCTCAAGGTAGACCAGATCGGGGGAGCTGCATGTCATACCGGCTATGAAACCTGTTTTTATAGAAGACTTCATGAGAAAGAAGTGGAAATTGTTGCTGAAAAAATATTCGATCCAAAGGAGGTATACGGAAAGTGAAAATCCTGAAATTGGGGATTCCAAAGGGAAGTCTACAGGAAGCTACGATTAACTTGTTTAAAAAATCCGGATGGAAAATTACACTTACTTCTAGAAATTATTTCCCGGAGATAAACGACAGCGAGATCAGTTGTTCTATCTGCAGGGCCCAGGAAATGTCAAGGTATGTGGAAAGCGGAACCTTTGACGCCGGTCTCACGGGAAAAGACTGGACAATGGAGAATGATTCCGACGTTTATGTCGTTTCCGACTTAATCTATTCAAAGGTCAGCCAGAGACCGGCCAGGTGGGTTTTGGCGGTACGGGCGGATTCTGCCATTGAGAAACCCGAAGACCTCGAAGGCAAAAAGATAGCAACCGAACTGGTAAATTTCACGAGGCGCTACTTTGAGAAAATCGGTGTTAACGTGGATGTAGAATTTTCCTGGGGAGCTACAGAAGCTAAGGTAATCGCAGGCCTGGCTGATGCAATTGTGGAAGTTACGGAAACGGGCAGGACTCTTGAAGCCAATGGCTTGCGAATTGTCAAGGAATTAATGCAATCTAACACGCAGCTTATTGCCAACCACGACGCATGGAATGATCCGTGGAAAAGAGAGAAAATAGAGCAAATTGCGCTCCTTTTGAAGGGCGCCCTGAAAGCTGAGAGCTTGGTAGGAATCAAGATGAATGTTCCCGAAGATAAGTTACAAAATGTGGTGGACATTCTCCCGAGCCTTACCTCCCCAACTATTGCTCATCTTTACCAGAGCTCATGGTTATCCGTAGAAACCGTGGTTTCCAAGGAAGTTGTAAGGGAGCTTATACCAAAACTGATGAAGAGGGGAGCGGAAGGAATCATAGAATATCCTTTAAACAAGGTCATCTAGAGGTCAATCATGAAGTCGCATGAAACAGATGTACTTTTATATTACTTTACCACCTTATGCATGGCAGCATGCCTGGTTGTTCTTACCTCGTGTGCCTCGGCTCCTCCCGCTGGAGAGTCAACCTCAACTTCTGTGACAAAAGAAAGGGAAATGGCGGAAAGGCAACTTGCCTTGAGGAACTATCCCGCTGCCCTCAAACATTTGCAGAAGGTTTTGGAGGCAAATCCCACTGATCCGCAGGTTCATTATGATCTTTCTATCGTTTACCGGGCTAAGGGGCTCTACGATAAGGCACTCGGTCACCTAAAAGAAGCCCTCCGGTTAAAACCCGATTACCCGGAAGCGTATAATGCATTGGGGTCCCTTTACATTGACATGAAACAATATGACAAGGCGATAAAGTGGCTGGAAAAGGCGGCAACGGATATATATTATAAAACCCCTCACTACGCGTACTTTAATCTTGGCAGAGCCTATGAAGGTAAGAAAAATTATGATGAGGCAATCAAGAGTTACAAGACTGCCATCCAAATTGCCCCCAAGTTTTCAAGGGCTTTTTTTAAGCTTGGAGTTATCTCAGAAATGCAGGGAAAGCTTGAAGAAGCAAAACTTTACTACGAAAAAGCCTTGCTCATTAACACGCAAAACCCCAATGTTTATTACAATCTAGGCAGAGTTTATTGCGCTCTCGGAGAGTACAAGAAAGCAGTCGGGGCATTTGAAAGAGTACGGATACTTGCCCCCGCCACTGAGCTTTCCGATAAAGCTGAACTTTACCTCAGGAGGCTTAAGCACTACAACCAGTACAACCGAGTTATCAGGTAGAATCTCGTTATGATGCAACCCGAACGTTGCTCACAGATAAACCCCTTCATGGTGATGGAAGTTCTTGAACGTGCCCAGGCAATAGAAAAATGCGGGCAACACGTTATTCACCTTGAAGTAGGTGAACCGGACTTCGATACTCCAGAGCCTATCAAGGAAGCAGCAATAAGGGCAATTAAGGAGGGCAAAACAGGCTATACCCACAGCCTCGGACTTCTTGAACTTCGAGAAACTATCGCCGATTACTATTGCAAGACATACCAGCTTAAATCCATTGACCCCGAACAGGTGATCGTAACTTCTGGAACTTCCCCTGCAATGTTACTGGCCTTCGCAGCAATCCTGGAACCCGGTGACGAAATAATCATCTCTGATCCTCACTATGCGTGCTACCCTAACTTCATCAAGTTCTTCAGAGGTATTCCTAGGACTGTCCCGATATACGAGGAAAGAGCTTTCCAGTACGACACAGAAAACGTAAAAGCTAGGTTAAGCCAAAACACAAAAGGAATTCTCATAAATTCCCCCTCAAATCCCACCGGCACCCTTCTGTCGGAGGAAACTCTAAGATCCCTGGTAGACCTTGATATACTTATCTTGAGTGACGAAATCTATCATGGCCTAACCTACGGAGAAAAGGCACACTCTATACTGGAGTACACCGATAACTGCATAGTCTTTAACGGATTTTCCAAGCTTTACGCCATGACTGGATGGCGCCTGGGATACCTGATTGTCCCCAAAAAACTGGTACGATCCATCCAGAAAATGCATCAGAATTTTTTTATTTCCGCAAATTCGATTTCTCAATGGGCTGGAATTACGGCTCTAACCGATCCAGATGTTCAGAAAGATGTCAGCCAAATGATATCGACATACGATCAGCGTCGAAAAGTACTTATCCAAGGTCTGAAAAATATCGGCTTCGGGATTAGAACGGAGCCCACCGGTGCTTTTTACGTCCTTGCAAACGCAAAAAGATTTACGGATAACTCATACGAGTTTGCTTTCAACATCCTTGAGAAGACTTGTGTGGGGGTTACACCTGGTATAGATTTCGGTAAAAATGCCGAAGGGTATATTCGTTTTGCTTATGCCAACTCTGTGGAAAACATAGAGGAAGCCCTCCAAAGATTGGGAACTTTCCTGGAAACGTTTCCATGAGAAACCCCCACCCCTTAGCGAAAGCCCAGAGAGGCTTGATGTTGTTTTTTTACTATGGTCTTAACATAGGGATAAATGAATATTAGAAGCGCAAAGTTTGTCAAGTCTGCGGTAAAACCCGAGCATTACCCGGATTCAAAACTACCTGAGGTCGCCTTCGCCGGCCGTTCAAACGTGGGGAAGTCTTCGTTGATTAACAGGCTTCTTAACAGAAAGAAGTTGGTGCGAACGAGCCGAACCCCCGGTTGCACTCAAACAATTAACTTTTTCGAGATTAACAAAGAAATAATGTTTGTGGATCTTCCCGGTTACGGTTACGCGAAAGTTTCCAAGGAAGCACGGAAAAAATGGGGACCCATGGTGGAAGCTTACCTTACCAGGAGAGAAACTCTTAAACTGGTGGTTGTCATTCTCGATATAAGGCGTACACCGTCACCTGATGACCTGAACCTTGTTTCGTGGCTCGTTTCGAGGAAAATACCTTACCTTGTGGTACTCACCAAGGCTGACAAACTGAAACGCCACAAACAGAAACAGCAAAAAACGCTCATCGCAGCCACACTAGGAATTGATGAAGAAGATATCTCCCTTTTCTCTGCCAAAACCGGCCAGGGAAAAGAAGAGTTGTGGGAAAAGCTTCTTAGCTATTGCAGTGTTCTGGATTTTCCGACACGCCTTCAAACTATTGATCACTTCACGGAATAGGGCAAAACAATAGTAAATCGTGTACCGTGGCCAACCCTGGTCTTGTATACTATTTTCCCCTTATGTTCTTCCACGATTTTCTTCGTAACCACGAGCCCCAGTCCGGTGCCTCTGTTACCCTTTGTTGAAACAAAAAGGTCGAACATTTTTGAGGCCACATCCGGTGGAATGCCATCACCATTGTCTTCAATGCTTACAAGAATTACCCCCCGGTTGGGCTTGGAACGGGTTATAAAGCGTATCCTTTTCCTCTTACTAGTCTTATCTGAAAATGCCTCAAAAGCATTGGAAACGAGATTTATGAGAGCCCTTCTAATGCCTGCAGGGTCAACTTTCACCATAGGTAAGCTCGTGTCAAGATCCAATCGTAATTCTATCCCGCTTTCCTCGGCCTGTTGCTTCATCAAGTTTGCGAGTTCTTTCATTATCTGATTGATATCCGTAAGAACCAACTGGGGTTTTTTTTCTGTAGAG
>JALSTM010000215.1 GCA_026983715.1 Desulfobacterales bacterium | reverse complement strand
CTTACTGATGAGATTGCCGCGTCTCCCACACCCACTTTAAGCCATACATCTTGATATTAAGCCGAAAACATTGTCATAAAGTGGGTGTGGGATCCTCGCAATGACCGGTTTTAGGACTTTTTACGAAACCATCAATCTTTGTCCTGAGTTTTGGTTGCGGCTTCGCTGCCTTAGGTCTTAACCCGATTAAAATGTGGAGCGACCTGTTAATGGAGCTCGAGTAACCTCAAGTAAATTCAAGGAAACTGTGATTAATTCCGATTTATATAAGTCCGATACAACAAAAAGAGACTACTAACAAGAATCCAGAAACCGTCATTCCGGCCGGAGTAAAGCGTCGATCCGGAATCTAGGATTCTCTAGCTGGATGCCGGATGGAGCCTGCCCCTAACTAGATCAGGGAGACGGCATGACATGCAAGAAGTCATTGGCAAACTAAGTAATAAACCAGAGGTTCCTCAAATTGACCTAGCAATCAGTCAAGGGAGTAGTACGAGCGAACCACAAAATCAATAATTGCAACCGCAACCAACTCTACAGCCGGAATCTATCACTGTGTGGATGTTCATCAAAAATGATCAGATTCACTGACCACCTTTGCCAGGTACATCGATTTTATTTAAATATTCAGTACATGTTAAGAAGCTACACTCAGCGAAAGATCTTAGAAACACCTTAAGTTTATGGGAAGTGCTTTTCAGGTTGATATAGTGCCTGGTTCTTAGATTGAGAGGCAAACTTTTCAACCTAGGTTGTTCATGATCAATTTCCCACGGATGCATATAGAAAATGTATGCTCCATCCCTTTTCAGGATCGTTCTAACACCCTTATTGAATATCCTGATAGGAATCACTCTAAAATATCCACCTCCAGACCACGGGAAAACATATTTCCCTAATTTTAAGTTACTAACGGGCAACTCGTAAAAATCATCGTAGAGTTTGTATGCTACTCCCTGTCTTTGATCACAACATAGACTTATTTTACCGTATCGTTTATTAATATTGAACGAATTGAAACTTGAGTCATATCTATAGCCACAATCTCGTATAATACGCATAATTGTGTCATTTGCAGAGAAACTTGGTGCCCTGTATCCATAAATAGCTGTCCCGAGAATATCTTCTAAGTACTCCTTGCTTCGAGCAAGATCATTTTTCAACTCCTCGCTAGGTGAATTTGTACATAGAGTGTGAGAATACCCATGGGATGCTACTTCGTGACCTCTTGCATGTATTTCTTTAACTAGGTGAGGCAATCGTTGAGCGATCCACCCGAGCACAAAAAAAGTGGCTGAGATTTTCTTATGTTGAGTATTGGCACGCGTGGCACCTGGCAAACCAGAGTCAAACAGGTCGAGCAGACGGTGTGTATTTCTTTCAACTCGAAGCTCCTGCTTATCCCAAGATGAAAGAGGAACACAGGATTTGAGGTTTTCCACCTGAAACCAATCCTCAACATCAACCGTGAGAAGTATGTATGAGGGCATGGAATTTCTCGGGCAATTCATAAGTACTCAAACCTACTGGGGATATCTTAACTTGAATACCTCTTATTTAACATATTGGGCATGACCTGGGATAATTTTTTTGAAAATCTTGGAGTACAAGTTGAGCTTTCATCAATACCTACCGCGAACCAATTTTTTATTTACAGCACGTCTAAACGGGGTATAGAGAGGATCCCCTATCAACACCATTCTCCAGGATACAAAAGGCTTTGATAAAAAATAAGCCTCTACAAGGGGTTTTCCTTCCAAAAGAAATTTAAAAAAGAGTTCAGGAGGCGGAAAGGCTCTCAGGTAGGGTTCGGCTACCGGACCCAGTGTTGCAGCCACACCTTTTTCTAGCATTTTGAGACACCAGTAGGAAGCATTCTTTCGATGTAATGAGACACACTCGGCACTTGCAATATGGTATCCCACCGATCCTCGAACCCACGAAAAAGCATCCACGTACTTTGCTAGGCTGTACCATCCACAGTATAAGGCGGCATCGGGGCAGGTTCCAGGTTCGAAAAGTTTCGGTCTTATATCTAGCACCACCTTCATGATACCCATGTTGTGAACCATTTCGGCAGCCTTTCTTATCGAAAGATCGTACTTACCATACATGGAAGGTGACTTCCCTATCTTGGGGTATCGTGCATCAAAGTATGCCACACCCCTAAGACCTGTTTTTTCAACGGCAATGGAATCATCGATTATCCTTTCTACCGTTTTACTGTCCGGCCCATCAAGGCGGCTTACCATGAGTAGGAGTTTTCTAAGAGAGTGTAGTTCAGGCTTCTTATTTTCATAGCCAACAAAATAAGGGTTGGGAAGCCACATATCGAGGGGGTACTTGTGGAACCTCGCCAGAGAAAGCTCTGAATCAACCGATGCTACCTGGCCTGTTTCTGAAATCCTGTCAATTTCCCTTTTTAGCTTATTGACTTCCTTTTCCATTTCTAACAATGTTTTATTCTTCTTAGCCTTTTTAAGCTTCTCGAGGGAGTCCCGCATCCTTCTGAGCTCTATCCGCTTCTCCCCTAGTATCCTTTTCTTTTTGTCATCCAGTTTATCTGGCCTTATGACGAGAGGGATCCCGTAAACAGTAACAATGCATCGGATCCTGTCATCATCATCGTTTATCAATAGATACCTTTTAACCGGATAAAGTATCAGCTTTTTGTAGTCACTCCTGGTACACCTTTCCCCTTCATGAATGTTGACCATTAGGAGGTTTTTAGGAGGAATACCTCTTTTGGCCATATAATAGCGGGCAATTTTAACACTTGAAGGAACCTGTGAGTTGGCTATTACAAGAATCTCCTCGGGGTTCAATGCCGTAGCTACATGCACGGATGAAAATACACCGTAGAGAAGGAAAGTGAGAATTACAATTAATTTTCTATGCTTCCTGAAGTCTGACACCCCTAAACTTATTATCCTTGAAAAACGATTTCCACAGAACAACCCCTACCACATCCAGTGTTTATCTTTCCGCATTTTCTTTAGAAATGTTCAGGTGATCATTTGTACGGCTTCCTTCCCATATCTTTATACCCATCATAAGGTAGTGGAAACCGGAGGCCGTTGTCACAAGGGCGGTGACTATGGAGAAAACGTATAAAAGCATGTGATCTAGTCCAAAAGTGGGTGATGAGAGTGCAATTACCACCGTAATTATCTGCATGAGGGTGGTAACCTTACTGAGTACGGATGGATGTATTTCGAATTTGACGCCGTGGAAAATAAAAGTCATAACCCCCACTACTATAAACAGATCGCGGCTCACCACAATAACCACCAACCAAATTGGCAACATGGATAGATGGGCGAGGGTCAAGTATGTGGTTACAAGTAGTAATTTGTCAGCCAGCGGATCAAGATACGCACCAAGTTTACTTCGCTGGTGAAACATTCTGGCAATTAAACCATCCAACGCATCGGTAACTCCTGCTATAACGAACACTCCTAGCGCTTTACCCAACTGGTCTTCAAGTAGCAGAATTACCAATAATGGTATCAGAATGATTCGGACAAGGGTTAGGAAATTCGGTATGGTCATAGTATCCCGGAATAGCTACACTCAATCTTAATGGTATCCTCGCTGCTAGAAAGTACGGAAAATTCGTCATCGTTAGGGAAAGCAGACATTATCTTCCTTGCAAGGATGGTCCCATCAACCTGTGACATTATTGTCATTAATGCTTTCCGATGTTCGAGTATGAGGTTTTTTATTTCTGTTACCGGAGAATCATTGGTTGTAAAATACTTTTCCAGCAATTCCACAGGGTGCAAGCTATTCATGTTTGATATTTCTATTGTAACCAGGTACTCCCCGGTGTTTTGCGGGGTAGTCGTTGACACTATGCCGGGTGAGACTTCACTGGTAGTGGTACGCGCAAGATACGTATTCATCTCATCAATAATTCTTGGAGCCACCAGTCTTGCCATTTCCGTGTACACTGACTTACCAGCAACCGACCTGACTTTCTTTTTTTCTATAATCTCTGCAATGTCTTCACCGTTTTCGGTACTCAACACTTGAAGAGATGCAACAAGATATTTCTTTTTGCCTGATTCTTCACTTAAATGCACGTTTCCCGTAACAACAAAGGGTACCCTGTAAATCGATCCGAGCTGAATCGCTGCATCTGTAGTAATAAAAGGAGTTTGATAGTTCGAGTTTTGTAATAGTATCCTTTCCTTACCAATTTTATCGACGGCAAGAACGCCCTTCGCTTCCAGTTCCTTTCCCAGTTGACGGGTAAAATAGAGTCTCTGTTTTTTTTTCGCAGGCATTTTCCACCAGTAATTCCA
Source organism: Desulfobacterales bacterium (assembly GCA_026983715.1). Lineage (GTDB taxonomy): Bacteria > Desulfobacterota > Syntrophobacteria > B119-G9 > B119-G9 > B119-G9. The sequence goes on along the minus strand of JALSTM010000215.1, from coordinate 4,601 downwards.
GATCTTGTTTCTGGGGTCAAATTCAGAGACCAGCAACACCAGGGAAAGCGATTCCTTTTGAGGCTCTTCGGCAGATACGAAGGAGTTGAAATCTTCTTCCAGGATACTTTTCTTCACATCCACTTTACCTGTCAGTTGAAAGTATCTTTTCCCCTTGATCTCAGCCAGAATTTTATAGCGATCCACGTATTTGCCAGGATTTTTCTCAACGAATTTCTTGGTAAATTCTTCAAGTTTGGAGGGATCTTTGTCTCCAAAGGATTCTTGTGCGACCTCAACTACAGCCTTTTTCAACATGACTTCCGTGGCCGAGCGCCTTACCTCGTCTGTTATCTGGCCGGTGTAATTGATTCTACCATTAGCCACGACAGGGACAATATCAGCAGCGAGAAGTAAGGGAGCAACTAGCACGACCAGGAGCGTTGTCATACAAAATATAAATCTTCTATTTTTACAATAAGCATTCATTTATATATGTCAGAATTTCTTCTTCATTATGCGTCTGAGTTCTCTCGCTTCTTCTCTTCGCTTTATTGCTTCACGCTTATCATACTTTTTCTTACCGCGTGCCAGGGCAAGTTCTACTTTTACTTTACCACCCCTGAAGTAAAGTCGCAAAGGTATAAGAGAGTATCCCTTTTCCTTGGTTTTGCCTATCAGTCTTTTAATTTCCCTCCTGTGTAACAGTAACTTTCGAACCCTTTCTGGTTCATGATTATTGTATGAAGCGTGAGGATACGGGCTGATATGGCAACCGTACAAGAAAACTTCTCCATTTTTTATCTTTGCATAGCTATCCTTTAAATTTACCCTGCCTTCCCTTAACGACTTCACCTCTGTCCCGAGCAAAACAATCCCCGCTTCCAATATATCATCGATAAAATAATCATGTTTTGCCTTTTTATTCTGGCAGATTAGCTTAAAACCCTCTTGGCCGTACGTCATGAATCAGGTCTCCTATGAAAAGATGGGTGCAGGTGGATCGAGAAAGGCGAATATACTGGAAAACCTTTTATCCATAAGTTCCTGCAAGTAACGAATAATATCCTCAGCGGTGCCCAAGTTCAAGGCTGTATCCGTAAACTCACGAGCTTCGGAAAGCCTGATATTTCTTATCATGTTCTTTATTCTCGGTATTGCCCTAGGCGTCATACTCAAGGAATCAAGGCCAAAACCAAGCAAAATGGGTAAGTAGAAGGGTTCTCCTGCCATCTCACCGCATATGCTCACAGGAATCCCATTTCGAACACCGGCATCCACGATTTGTTTTATACTTCTGAGCACAGCCGGGTGAAGAGGCTCGTAAAGGTGAGCAACGTATTCGCTTACCCTATCTATGGCCAAGGTATACTGGATCAGATCGTTTGTTCCAATACTGAAAAAATCCACCTCCTTCGCCAAGAGGTCTGCAATGGCAACCGCCGCAGGAACTTCCATCATGAGACCCAGGGGAATATTCCGGTCGAAATCCAGTCCGTCTCTTTCAAGACTTTCCATTGCCCTACACAAAATAGCCTTTGCCTGTAACAGCTCTTCCATTCCGGAAATCATTGGGAAAATTATTCTAACATTCTTGTAGGCAGCACTTGCCCTCAGTATGGCTCTCAGTTGGGTAAAAAAAAGCTCCTCTTCTTTAAGGCAAAGCCTTATGGATCGTAGTCCCAGCGCAGGGTTCGACTCTTCCCTCCTTCTCCCGGAAATCAAAAGAAACTTATCAGCCCCGAGATCCAGAGTCCTGATATTAACAGGCCTTGGGGCTATAAGTTCCGCAAGTTCGCTATACGTGGTAAAGAGTTCTTCTTCGGACGGAATATCATCCCTGTTCATGTACAAGAACTCAGTCCGATAAAGACCAATACCCTCAGCACCATTATCAAATACGGCCACAATTTCCTCGAGCATCTCAATGTTCGCCTCAACTCTAATCTTGTGGCCGTCAAGAGTTACAGCCTTTTCATGGGCAGAACGTATGATCGTCTTTGTATAACTTTCGTACTCGTCCTGTTTTTCGTAGTACCTTGCTATGGTTTCTTCATCGGGATCGATAATTACCTGCCCCTCCAGACCGTCAACAATCAAAATCTCACCGTTATTCACCTCGTCCGTAACATTCCCAAGTCCGACTACTGCAGGAATGTTTAGTGACCTTGCTATTATCGATGTATGCGACGTCGACCCCCCAAGGTCGGTGACAAAAGCCATAATTTTTTCCAACTGTATCTGGGCGGCATCGGCAGGCGAGAGATCGTGTGCAACTATTACAACTCTTTCACTGTTACACTTGACCTGCAGTGGTCCCATTCCAGCAAGATGACGAAATATCCTATCACCGACATACCGGATGTCAGAGATGCGATTCCTGATATAGTCATCATCAATTTTTTCAAATACCTTCCCAGCCCTTCTTATCGCCTGTTTCAATGCCCACTCAGCATTTATCTTCTTTTCTTGAATTATTTTTATAGTTTGCTTATAGATCATTCGATCCTTGAGAATCATCAAATAGGTGTCCAGTATAGACGCGTGGTCTCTAAATTCACTCGGTAAATTGTCCTTTATCTTTTCGAGGTCTCTTTCTGTCTCATTAACCGCGCGCTCAAAGCGTTTTATCTCCTTTTCTACCTGCGAATCGTGTTTCAAACCGTAGGAGACAATTGGCACTTCATCATTGTCCACGTGGAATGCCTTCCCAATGGCAATACCAGGGGCAACTCTTATCCCCTTAATGACTTTACTCTTTCGTTCCTTGCCCGCCATCCTTATTCTTCCCCAAACCTGTTTGCAAATAACTCGATGAGCGCATTTATGGCTTCCGCAGCATCTTCTCCCGTTGCCCTGACGATAACTCGGGAGCCCTTGGGGCAGTCAAGAGTTATTATATCAAGAATACTTTTCCCATCTACCGTGGTGTCGCCCTTTTTTAAGACAACTTTAGACTTGAATTTGCTCAGTTCTCGAACAATGGCGGCTGCACTCCTTGCGTGCAAGCCAAGCTTGTTTACCACGGTTAATTCTCTTTCGATTGTCTGCATTGATTCTCAATTGATTCCTTTTTCGCGTGAATTTTGCAGCCGTTTCTTAACACACCACGCCGCGCCAAGTCAACAAAACATCAAATTAAATTCATAAGTTGGAACCGTGGTATTATCTCTCTCTGTCAATTTTGACGGCTTCTTTATAAACGTCACTCCTGGGAAGAGAGTACTTGATCGAAATTTCTTTAACGGCATCCCGCGTGGACATCCCTGAACAAATTAACTTGTTCAACTCCTCCCGAATATGAATTAACGCAGATTTTAAGTCAGAAGATTCATCGAGGCTTTTTTTCTTGCCTTCAATTATCATGGTGATCTCACCCTTAACCGGTCCCAACCACTTGTCTATCGCTTCCTCAAGGCTACCACGAAAAATTTCTTCGTGAATCTTGGTAAGTTCCCTTGCCACCAGTATGTGCCGATTTCCAAGGTGTTTCTGAAGATCCCGGAGAGTCTTCCTGAACCTCTTGGGAGACTCAAAGATAACAATGGTTAATTCCTCCCCCGATAATTTCTCAAAAAATCTGCGACGGTCTTTTCCCTTTGATGGCGGAAAACCGAAAAAGGCAAAGGGAGTAGTCTCAAACCCGGAGATGCTCAGTGCGGCGGTTACAGCGGATACACCAGGGATTACCACTACATCAATACCAGCGTCCCACGCTTTGCTGATAAGTTCCTTCCCAGGATCCGATATCCCAGGCATACCGGCATCTGAAACCACTCCGATGTTTCTACCTGACTTGAGCATCCTAAGCAGCTCCACCGCACGTTTGCGCTCATTGAACTTGTGATAGCTAATTAGAGGTTTTCTAATCTGGTAATAGCTAAGGAGCTTCAACGTTCTTCGAGTATCCTCCGCTACTACTATGTCCACCTTTTTTAAGGTTTCAAGAGCCCGAATTGTTATATCAGAGAGGTTTCCTATGGGAGTACCAATAACGTAGATCTTACCTCTTTCTTTCTCACTCAATGAACATCTCCAACTTGATAGTTAAAGGGGTAAACGTGATGGCAGTTTTTTGGAATTCGAGTTTAACTTGTGAATTATAACCTTTATTACACTCTGAAACAAAATGATCTTTTGTGATAACCAGCCCTAAAACCAAATAGCCTCATCGGTTTCACAGCAAGATTCTTACACAAAGGTAGGATCATCAAACCATTTCCTACCAAAATGTAGCGACTTTCTCGTGTCAAAAATGGCGATTATACAACTTATTGTTTTTATTTCAATAAATAGAGTGCACTTTAGGCACAGTTATTGCCAGTAAGGGTGGCGAATTCAGCGAAGGAGGACTTTACATGAATACTGGTGATACTGCGTTCATAATGATTTCTGCCGCGCTCGTGATGCTCATGACCCCTGGTTTAGCCCTTTTTTACGGTGGAATGGTCAGGAACAAGAATGTGCTGGGCACAATTATGCAAAGTTTTGTGCTAGTGGCTGTGATAACCGTTGAATGGATTCTGTGGGGCTATACAATGTCCTTCGGTCCTGACATAGGGTCTGTCATTGGAGGATTAAATTGGTTTGGTTTGCACGGTGTCGGGTTAAAACCAAGTTCC
>JALSTM010000214.1 GCA_026983715.1 Desulfobacterales bacterium | reverse complement strand
CAACAGCATGCCTGAAGGGCAGGCTTCTTTCCTTGAGCAGTTACACACTGCTCAAGGAAAAAAGAATATCCCTTTGCGCTCTTAGCGTCTTAGCGGTTCAAACTTGGTTGCGGCTTCGCTGCCTTAGACATACCATTCGAGTTACCCATAAGTTTCGTCACGGATTCAGTTCCTAGTGCTGGCCTGCAAACAGGAAGTTTTCGTTTTCGAAAAATTAGCTCGCTGATTTATTTATCTTCTTTTTTTGGTGCCTTTTCTTCCTTGAACATCTTGTAGTTGATGCTATCTACGAGAGCTTGCCAGCTTGCCTCAAGGATGTCTTCAGACACGCCCACGGTTCCCCAGGTTGACTTGTTATCCATGGATTGGATGAGAACCCGAACCTTGGAAGCAGTACCATCTGAACCGGGTAGCACCCTGACCTTATAATCGCTTAAGCGAACGTCTTTCAGAGCAGGGTAAAACTTCTCCAGAGCCTTTCGCAATGCGTTATCCAGGGCATTCACCGGGCCGTTTCCAAGAGCAGCGGTATGCTCTATCTTACCGCCTACCTTAACCATGATTGTTGCCTCAGAGACCGGTGTGTGGCTTTCTGAAGTTTTCTGATCAATTACCCTAAAACCTATCAGTTCAAAGTACTTTTTGTATCGGCCCAGAGCCTTGTTTAGCAGCAATTCAAAGGAACCTTCTGCTGCCTCGTATTGAAATCCCTGGTTTTCACGTTCTTTGATTTCTTCAAGTACCTGCCGCGCAACGGGATCGGTAGTGGAAAGCTCAATTCCGAATTCCGCAGCCTTTCGTTTTATTGCAGATCTCCCCGCTAGGTCTGAAATCAGAATTCTCCTGTAGTTACCCACAAGCTCAGGCTGAATATGTTCGTAGGTAAGCGGATTTCTTTCAACCGCACTGATATGTACACCACCCTTGTGGGCAAAGGCACTTTTACCAACGTATGGCTGATACCTGTTCGGTGTTACGTTAGCAAGCTCAGCCACGTAATTACTTGTTTCGGTAAGCTTCCTGAGCTTATCTTCGGGTAAGCAATTAAGCCTTAGTTTAAGGCAGATATTCGGAATTATAGAACAGAGGTTCGCATTGCCGCATCGCTCCCCTACACCGTTTATCGTGCCCTGAACGTGGTTGACTCCAGCCAGCACCGCCATGATGCTGTTGGCAACCGCCACGTCCGCATCGTTATGGACGTGAATGCCGAGTTCAGCATCAGGGAACTTTTCTTTAACGGCCTGCACAATTTCTTGAATTTCATGTGGCATGCAGCCGCCGTTTGTGTCACAGAGAACAAGACAGTCAACCTTTGCCTTAACGGCCTGCTCCAGGGTTGCGAGGGCATATTCCCTGTCTGCCTTAAAACCGTCAAAGAAATGCTCGGCATCGTAGAACAATTTTTCGACGTGTGGGCGCAGGTAGGCTAGAGAATTGTAAATTATCTCTAGGTTCCTTTCGAGGCTGGTCCTAAGCGCGTCCGTGACATGCACAGTCCAGCTCTTACCAAATATCGTTATAACATCAGTCTTGGCATCAATCAGTGCCTTCAGGTTAGCGTCATTTTCAGGGGTCCCTCTGTGATAATGAGTGCTCCCAAAGGCCGCAATCTTGGATGTTTTAAATTCATAGTTTCTTACTTCATTGAAAAACGCTTCATCCTTAGGATTTGATCCCGGCCATCCGCCCTCGATGTAATGGATACCCAGCTCATCAAGCTTGAGGGCAATCCTGATCTTGTCTTCGAGAGATAGTGTAAAATCTTCTCCCTGGGTACCATCTCTTAAGGTGGTATCGTATAATTCTATGTGTCTCATGATTTTTACTTCCTACTTCATCAATGTTTCCAGTTTATCCCTCTTCTTCGGGTTCTTTGTCGAGTCCGAAGGCGTCGTGGAGTACTCTAACAGCCAGCTCGGTGCACCTTTCGTCGATCACGCAGGATATCTTGATCTCCGAGGTACTTATCATCATTATATTGATGTTAGCCTGGGATAGGCTGTTGAACATCTTAGTTGCAACTCCCGCGTGGTGCCGCATACCAACACCAACTATGGACACCTTCGCTATGTTGGGATCTCCATGAACAGGACCAGCCCCTATTTCCTTCGATATCTTTTCAACTATTTTCATGGCCTCTTCGAAATCGGCTTTTGGCACGGTAAAAGAAAGATTCGCCAGGCCCTTTTCGCCACTACTACCCTGGATGATCATGTCAACCACGATACCAGCGTCAGATATCGGCGTAAACACTTTTGCGGCCATCCCGGGAATGTCTGGGATCTCGGTGATAGTAATCCTGCTCGTATTTTTATCGTATGTAACACCGGATACAACGACTTTTTCCATGGAAGGTTCCTCCTTGACAACCAGGGTTCCCGGTTGATCGGTAAAAGAAGAGCGAACGTGAAGTGGTACGTCATACTTTTTGGCAAATTCCACAGATCGGATATGCAGTACCTTCGCTCCCAGGCTCGCCATTTCCATCATCTCATCGTAAGAAATTTTTGGAATCTTTCTCGCCTTGTCATAAATGTTGGGATCGGTGGTATAAACACCGTCAACATCGGTATATATTTCACAGAGATCTGCTTTGAGGGCCGCAGCGAGGGCCACTGCGGTGGTGTCGGAGCCCCCTCTACCGAGGGTCGTGATATTACCTTCAGAATCATAGCCTTGGAAACCAGCAACCACCACAATCCTACCCCGACCCAGGTTTTCCAATATCGGCTTGGTATCAATTTCATGGATTCTTGCCCTACCATGGTGATTATCAGTGTGAATCTTGGCCTGGTAACCGGTAAGCGATTTAGCTTCGAAACCCATTTCCTTGACGGCTATGCTAAAAAGCGCAATGGTGATTTGTTCTCCCGTGGCCAGCAACACGTCTAGCTCTCTTGGATCGGGATGAGGCGTTATCTCCCGCGCCATATTCAGCAGCTTGTCTGTATCACCGGCCATCGCAGAAAGAACAACAACTAACCGATCCCCACTCTTGTGCCGGTTTACAACTTTTTCTGCAACTGACTTAATCCGATCGATGGTTCCAACAGACGTCCCACCGTATTTTTGAACCACCAGAGCCAAAGTTTTACCTCCTGCCTGAAATCTTTTCTTTCTTCCCGGCTCAAGGTTCCACGTTTCGGGAACCTAAAAGCAGCACAATCTATGGTTTAATAGGCTAACACTCTAAAATTCTGAAGGCCGCAAGTCGGTTACCATAAGAACGATACTCGTGTAATTACCTTCCTGGTCTTTTACCAGGTCCGGAATAACGGCAACCTTCTGAAAGCCACACTTCGCAAAAGCCTTAATTGCGGGAGCCAATTTTACGGGAATCTCCACGGCCAGCTTCTCCAGGCCCAATTCCTTTGCTAGATCAACAACCTCACGAACAAGAGACGTTCCAAGGCCTTTTTTTTGAAATTCACTTGCCACCACAACCCGCACATCCCCGACATGCTTTTTCCATCCGTAGCGTCTGCGTTGTAACGTAATATCGCCCATTATTCGACCGTTATATTCAGCGATAAGGGGCAGAACCACTTCGTAGTTTAAATTATCAACCCAACTCGCTACCAGTTTGCGATCAGTAACATCGTCCCGCAAGAAATTTCTGTCCTTCGCAGGAACCCTGGAAAAAAAATCGATAAGTGCGGCTTTATCACCCTTGTTCAAAGGCCTAATGGTTACTTCCGTGCCATCAGACAGTACAACTTTCTTCGGGTACTTCTTGAGTATATTCATTGATTACTCCATGTTACATATGGGTTAATGAACCAGTTAATTTAACATTTTTAACTTTTATGGCAAGAAATATTTTTGTGCATCAAAAAACAGGGAAACAACCAGAAATTGAGTAATTTTATCAAGAGATCGGGACAATGAGCAGTATTATTCCCTGCCGCACTCGAAAAAGGATTATTCTTGATATTTATGAACTCATGTGCAAAGTATTAAGATATGATTGAGGAAAGCCCGATGAATCGGTTGGGTGATAAGATGCTTGCGTTCCTACCCACGGTTAAAACCGTGGGTTAACCGGATGCTAGCAACCTTGGATCATGACTAAGGTAGCCCAAGGTTTCATCCATGATGGATGAGATGCAGGGGAAATCTGATGAACCGGTTCAGTGAGCGGTCATAGAGTTTGTATAGACGGAAAAAATCCGTGGCTTTAGCGCAGTGACAGTCTTTGAAAAATGACTAGAGAAGGGCGCCCCCTAAATATTGAGGAAACTCTTATTAATTAGCCAAATAATCACATAACGATCGCATGTTGTGCAGGACTTCATCCAATACCAGACATACAAAGCTGGATTCAGGCACTGCGCTTTTCTCCGGCCGGAATGACGTTTTAGGAGTTTGTCTTTTCTGGCTTCTTTCTTTGTGAGAGTTGAAAGTAATATTCTTATCAGAGGTTGCTCGTGTCAAACAAAAAGCTAAAACACAGCCATTGCGAGCGAAGCGAAGCAATCTCCAAAAACCTTGATATTCCAACGAGATTGCTTCGTCTCCCGCACCCACTTTAAGCCATACATCTCGACATTAACTCGAAAACATTATCATAAAGTGGATGCGGGATCCTCGCAATGACAAAATGTTGCAGCTGTTTTTTTTATGAATCGATCCTTTAGCAATCACCTGAATCCGTGATCGTTCACCTGGGCCGTAGATGCAAGGAAGAGCCCGACGGACTATAGTACGCTATGTCCGCCGGGCGATGACGCAGAAGATGCGGTGCAGGTGGACGACCCGCAGGGCGCAAAAAAGATTGCTTGAGAAGGTGAAGAAGAATCCATCGTGGCTATGTGGCTAACAACCAGGAATTTAGACATGTTATACAAATTAGCCATAAAGTTTCGTCACGGATTCAGGAATCAATTAAAGAAGCACGGTGAACGCAATAAAAAATCCATCATTCCGGCCGAAGCGAGGCGCAGAGCCGGAATCTATCACCGTTTATCTGGATGACTGATCACATCAGGCGTGACGTGTAAGTGGCCATGGGTATTGAGGAATTAATCGAAAGTCCCTTATGCAAAAATTGATCACATTGGGTATGGAAAATTCTTTGTTACTATTTGCTGGAGTTCCATGAAAAAGCCGCTTATGCATATGCACAAATAAATGGTCGATTTTAATGTTTCGTGATAAAGCAGGCAGCATGAGGTGTAAATGAGACGAGAAACTTTACTCGGTAGGAAAATTTTGCCTGAAATTTCCAAGTTATCCTTGGGATTATTTTGGGTATGCATGGCCTCTGGAATTATCCTTGCCTTTCAATACCGCCCCTTTGGTGATACCTTTAAAAACGTTCAGGATATTACCTATTCGTACCCTTACGGTTTTTATTTTAGAGTCGCTCACTATTGGGCAGCCCAATTTTTTCTCATTTTTACATTGGTACACATCGCGGATCATTTCATGAACCGGTCATACTCCAAAGGGCCCTCCAAGCGTTGGTTGTACCTTACTGCGAGCACATGCCTAGTTTTTTTTTGCTCTTTACAGGCTTCATATTAAAGGGCGACAAGGAGGGCATTTCTGCAGGCTTCGTTGTATATAACCTACTGGGAAAGATACCACTTCTTGGCCAGCATTTTCGTAATCTTTTCCTGCATCCTGGCAGAGGTTTTTTTATTCTTCCATACCTGCACCACGTTCTGATTCTGCCTGTAGGTTTTGTGGCATTACTTAGTCCGGCGCACAGTTGGAGGCCACAAAAGGGAAGCATGATCAAGGCACTCACTCTAGTTCTTTTGGCAAGTATCACTCTTCCATTTCCTGTTGATATCAATCCTGCGCTGAACGTGTCACATGTACGAGGACCCTGGTTTTTTTGGGGAATCCAGGAAACTTTAAGATACGCTCCACCTTTACTAGGAGGGATTGTGTTCCCTGTCCTTTTTGCAGGTCTATTTTGCATTCTGCCGTTGTTTTCTGGGCTATATGAAAAATTTGCGAGGTCAATCATTTACCTGTTCATTTCTGCATATGTAGTTCTGTGCATAATTTTCAGGTTAAGGTGGTAATGAAATCGTTAACAATCGCTTCAGCAAGGTTACCCGTTTTATACTTATGAAGAAAACTGACCCTAGGATATTAATATTATTCATAACCTGTCTCCTTCTTGGTTTCATCATCTGGGAAGTTGAACACGAGAAATTACCTTCCCCGGACAAAGAAAAATGCCTTTACTGCCATACCAGTGTCACAGATCCGAGTAAGTCTCACCCCATAGATGCTTTTGGTTGTTACAAGTGTCACCTGGGTAACCCATACTCCGCTGATAAAAAGAGTGCTCACACAGGAATGGTGTTAAATCCAGGAGATCTCGAGGTGGTAAAGAAAACTTGCGGGAAAACAGGGTGTCACAGCGAGCAGGTCGATCGGGTACGAAAAAGCCTCATGGCCACAAACAGGGGTATAATTGGCACCCTTCTTAGAAGATGGGAAAATAGAGAAGCCCCGTCGGTTGATGTCATGTACGTTAAGGCCAATGGCACCGGTGGTTCTATGGCGCTTGACCTCTACACCAAGATGTGCGCAGGATGTCATCTGTGGCAAAAAAGACGGCCTCATGAAGGATGGCCAAGGAACCGGGGAGGAGGATGTTCAGCGTGTCATACTCCAAACGATTTTGATAGGCTAACCGACACCGAGAAGGTGTACAAACACCCACAAATATCTACTGTTATCCCAGTTAAAAATTGCCTTAGGTGCCACAATAGGTCAGCACGGATTGGTCTGAGTTACATTGGCGTTTATGAATCATCAGGCTACGGAACCCCCTTTCACGGAAGTTCACCAACGGAGAGAAGACTTCCGGGTAGACGATTTTACCTGAACTTACCTCCTGATATTCACTGGGAAAAACACAAGATGCTTTGCATTGACTGCCACACCGGTAGAGGCTTGATGGGCGACGGCAACACCTACGACCACTTTAATGAGCAGGTTGAGATTACCTGCCGTGCGTGTCATGTACCTGTTTTTCAAGGGGAAAACGGGAGAGGCTCTCTCATGGAAAAACTTGTCTCCTCTAACGGGAAGGTTCAGCTTCCAGGCGACACACTCATCGCATACGGAAGGAAAGGATCTCCAATTTACAATCTGCAAAAAAGAGATAGCGGAATCTGGTTTCTTCTAAAAGAAAGCGGAAAAAAAATAGCGTTCAAGCCAACCGATTTTCCCAAAGCATATCACAACTTTCGGGGTCATGAGCGGCTGCAATGTCAAGCATGCCATAGCCTGTGGATTCCTCAGTGCTACGGCTGCCACTACGTTTATACGGCGAGCAAGAAACAAAAGGACTGGCTCTGGGGAAAGAAGACTTGTGGGCAGTGGAAGGAATTCCGGTATTACATCAGGTTTGAAACACCTACCCTAGGTGTTGATTTTAACAATTCTATTATGCCATTTTCGCCCTGCCAGGTTCTGGTAAGAACGAGAGAAAACCCTGGGAGCAAGCTGGCATTGACGGGGATAAGGCACATGATCATGAGCGCCTTTGACCCTCACACAACTTCGAAAGGAAGCAGGGTCTGCACAGACTGCCATGGTAATCCCAAGAGCCTCGGACTTGGCGAAGGGAACCTCTACAGGAAACGCGGGAGATGGTTCTTCGAATCGATCTTTAATTTATCCAGGCCGTCTTTTCTTTTTGATCACTCACTGGACTCTTTTCTTGACTTGAATGGAAATGCCCTCCAGGAAGGTTACCGGCCGGGAGCGAGGCCTTTTTCAAAGGATGAACTTGAGAGAATTCTCAGGGTAAATCTCTGTCTCGATTGCCATAAGAAATACGAAGACAAGATTTATGATAATTTCGAAGCAAACTACCAGAGGTTCTTGAACGAAAGGGACCTCCCGTGCAAGGCTCTAATTGGAAACAATTGATATAAGAAGCGAGTTTCATGGGATTGGCACGACGAGATCATATACCTTTTTCCAGGTTTCTGGTGCATAGTTGTGTAATTTTTTCCATGTTTTTAGTGCTCAAAAAAGATTTGCCGCGTCATTAAAATGGATTGAAAGAAATGGTTTCACGAAGAGACTTGATTAATTACATGTTGGTTAGCTTTATCATATTTTCGTTCCACACGTCAAACCTACATGCTTCTTCTACAAATTACTTACACTGCAATAGCTGCCACCGGGGAATAGAAAACGCGGGAAGAGGCCACAAGTTCCCTTGCAAAAATTGTCACCTTCCTGGCTTTGCCTGTAAAAAGCTTGATTCTCATTCCTCTATTGTTCGAAACCCGTCATCGGGGGAAACACAGCAAGCCGTTTGTGGCAGGTGTCATAAAAGAGAAGTGGATAACTTGAAAATGTCACTTCACGGTACGCTGGCAGGCATTATCAACCAGACCCGCTACCTTTGGGGAGCACAAAAATCTGCACTTCCCCCAAGATTCAGTGCAAACGGAGCATTGGTAAGAATTCCTCAAAAAAAACTCAACCTTGGATCAGTTTCCGACCTTGCCGATGACTTTCTACGAAGGAAGTGCTTGCGGTGCCATATTTCAGTGAAAGGACCGCTGGTAAAGGGACTTTTCAGGGCAAGTGGTTGTGCTTCTTGTCATTCTATTTATGATGACGATGGCACGTACAAGGGTAAAGATAGCGCTATCGACAAATCGAAGCAAGGATACCCAAGAAAACATGGGTTAACTAGGTTTATTCCGACCAACCAGTGTCTTCACTGTCACAACGGCAACCACGTGGGAGCGGACTACATCGGTCTTTTTCAGTCTGATTTTAGCCCTACTTACCAAGAATCTGTCGCTCTTAACCTAAAACCTATTTATGGAACAGGCCACGTAGCGCTATCTCCCGATATCCATTACCTTAAGGGGCTCAAATGCATCGATTGCCACGAAAAGAAAGAAATTATGGGAGACGGCCTAACTCCGGGTTC
>JALSTM010000213.1 GCA_026983715.1 Desulfobacterales bacterium | reverse complement strand
CAGGTTTCTGGAATCTTTTGGAATGTTTCTATTCTTGAAAATATCAGTCAAAGATTTTTGGAAGAATCGAGGCGTGCTACCACGACGAGTTCCTCTCTTGAGAAGCCTATGATAAAAGTTAGGAAGCTCTGATTAATTCTGATTTCTAGGAGTACCAATCAATTAAACAACTAGAACGAGAACAATCTAAAATCCGTCATTCCGGCCGGATCGAAGCGTAGAGCCGGAATCCAGGATTATCTAACTGGATGCCGGATCGATTCCGGCATGACGTGCAAGAGGTCATTGGTGAACTAAGTAATTAATCAGAGTTTCCTTTAAACTACTCCAAACAGTATACCTGAATCCGTGACGAAACTTTATGGATAATTTGTGTAACATGTCTAAATTACTCATTATTGGTCAGATAGCCAGGGTGGATCATTCTCCACCTTGCCAAGTAATCTTTTTATGCCCTGCGGGTCGTCCACCTGCACCGCATCTTCGGCGTCATCGCCTGCCGGACATAGCTTACTATAGTCCGGTGGGCTCTTCCTTGGATCTGCGGCCCAGGTGAACGATCACGGATTCAGGAGTATATTCAGCAGAAGAAACCTGTAGAGAAGACCACAGCTTCGATGATTAAAGCCTTAAAGAAGGGTATGTTTGTAATAAAGCAGGCTAAAATTGGGAATTTCCTTTCAAAAGAGGCACTAGTTTGTGCTAATACTCACAAATGCCTCCTCTGGTTGAAAGAAGCTTCTAAATGGTTTTGGGTTTCGAAAATATTGCTTAAACCTTAAGAGCTTGTATTCAGTAAAGTTTCATAAGATTGCGAAACTAAGGTCACAGGGAGGTAGATCCTACTTTTTCTCTCCTCGGTTGCCATTTATATGATCAAGTCTTCCAGAGTCTAAGTATAGTATCAGATAATTAAACTGTTCTAATGTTAGGCTATCATGTTAATTCTTTAATTATTCAGAAAGTTTTATTTTAGGGATGAGAAAAATGAGCTGAATATGGTTCTCCATGATAAAATTACTTGACAAAATTTATTTCCTGCGCTATTTGCAATACTGCTAAGAAGGCTTAATTGGATAAGTATCCCTCAAGTTGTGGCAACCATCCTGTTGATAGTGCTTTGAGGATAACATTCTAGACGGGCATTTCGGGTTAAGCAGACGTAAAATCAGACATGTCGGATGGGAAAAGGTGGCGAAAGAGGGATTTTTTTAGGAGAGACTTTGTGAAAAAGTTATCGAAGTGCTTGACAAAGTCTACCTGTTTAGTTTATTAAAGGTTTTAAAATTTTGGAGGGGTGGGGCGAGTTTTGCCTGATATAGAGAACCCGCTGATGTGCTTTAGACTGTATGCCCCTTGAAGCGAAAGGAGGTGGGACCGGAAACGGAATTCATATCGTAGCATCCTTGTGATTATTTTATTTCGGAGCAAAAAAACGTGATCTTAGGAGGTAGAGATTATGCCAAGTTATGTAATCTATGAAAAGTGCGACGGTTGTAAGGGGCAAGACAAAACTGCTTGCATGTACATTTGCCCTAATGACCTGATGGTGTTGGACAAAGAAAAGATGAAGGCTTACAACCGTGAGCCCGAGTACTGCTGGGAATGTTACAATTGTGTGAAAATTTGCCCGCAACAGGCTATTGACGTACGTGGTTACGCTGACTTCGTTCCAATGGGAGCAAGTGTTATTCCGCTAAGGGGTTCTGAAGACATCATGTGGACGATTAAGTTTAGAAACGGGATGGTAAAACGGTTCAAGTTCCCCATCAGGACAACTCCTGAAGGATCTGCAGAGCCTTATGCAATCATGGGTTCCAAGAAGGATGACCTTGACAGCGAATATCTATTTTCTGAACCCGAATCCTTGCTTCTCGATGAACTTCCCAGCAAGTAGTAACTATTTTTAGGAGGTGCTAGATATGGAACAGTTTGAAACCGTCGAAATGAGTACCGATCTTTTGATAATCGGTGGTGGTATGTCCGCCTGTGGTGCTGCCGTTGAAGCGGTGCATTGGGCAAAAGACAAAAATATCAAAATCTTGTTGGTTGACAAGGCAGCCATGGACAGAAGTGGTGCCGTGGCAATGGGTCTTTCCGCTATCAATACTTACCTTGGTGTTGGTAAAGAAGGCGGAAACAGCCCGGAAGAATTTGTTGATTACGTCGTAAACGACCAAATGGGCGTAATTCGCCAGGATTTGGTATACGACATCGGCCGTCACGTTGATTCCTCGGTACACCTGTTTGAAAAGTGGGGTCTGCCGATCTGGAAGGACGAGCAGGGCAATTACGTCCATGAAGGCCGCTGGCAGATCATGATCAATGGTGAATCCTACAAGTTTATCGTGGCTGAAGCTGCGAAGAATGCTCTCGGCATGGACAACATCCTTGAAAGGGTTTTCATTGTTAAGCTCTTGATGGATGAAAAGAGACCCAACACAGTAGCCGGTGCCGTTGGTTTCAGCGTACGTGAAAACAAGTTCTACATTTTTAAAGCCAAAGCAATTATTATGTGCTGCGGTGGTGCCGTCCATATCTTCAGGCCGAGGTCTGTGGGTGAAGGTATGGGAAGAACCTGGTATCCGCCATGGAATGCCGGTTCCAACTACGCGATGATTGCTCAGGTTGGTGGTAAGCTTACCCAGATGGAAAGCCGTTTCATCCCGACCCGATTTAAGGATGGTTACGGTCCCGTCGGTGCGTGGTTCTTGCTCTTCAAATCCCGAGCAACCAACGCATTCGGTGAAAACTACATTGAGACTCGCATAGAAGAAATCAAACCCTGGGAACCTTATGCCAGCCATAAACCGGTTCCAACACCACTCAGAAACCACCAGATGATCCTCGAAATGGTGGAAGGAAAGGGTCCCGTGTACATGAGAACCGAGGAAGCTATTGCAAACTTGGCGGCTCAGTACAAGGATGATCCCAAGATGTTCAAGAGAAAACTGAAAGAACTTGAAGCCGAAGCATGGGAAGACTTTCTTGATATGACTATCAGTCAGGCTCTGCTCTGGGCTGCATGCAACATTCAGCCTGAAAAGCAGTCTTCCGAGATCCAGGCTTCCGAGCCTTACTTTATTGGTTCTCACGCATCCTGCTCTGGTGCATGGTGCAGTGGACCTTCGGACATTGCTCCCGATGAATATAAGTGGGGCTACGATGGCGACAAGTCCGTAACGTACAACCGCATGACAACGGTTAACGGTCTCTTCGCGGCCGGTGACGGATGCGGTGGTAATGCTCACAAGTTCTCCTCGGGTTCTCACACCGAAGGAAGAATTGCTGCGAAAGCTGCCATCAAGTACATCCTGAACCACAATGAAGAGCCAGCCATTGATATGTCCAAGGCTGATGAATGGAAAGCAGAGATTTACAGGCCGCTGAAGAATTACGAAGAAGGCAGAAGCCTTACCGTAACCGATGACATTAACCCGAACTATATCCTGCCGAAGATGTTCTTGTTCCGCCTGAACAAGATTATGGATGAGTATGTTGGAGGTACTTCCTACTGGTTCGCAACCAACGAGAAGATGCTCGAAACTGGCTTGCAGTACCTTGAGTGGCTCAAGGAAGATTCCGAAAAACTGGCTGCCAGAAACCTCCATGAGCTTATGAGAGCATGGGAAAACTACCATCGTCTCTGGACTGCGGAAGCTCACCTGAGACACGTAATGTACCGCCAGGAAACCCGTTATCCTGGATACTTGTACAGGAGTGATTTCAAAGACCTAGATGAGGAAAATTGGCTTGCATTCACCATCTCCAGGTACGATCCTGAAACTGGTGAATGGGAAATGTCCAAGGTTCCAGTAATTGACATTTTTGGTGTGATTGGAAAGAAGTAGTCGTTAATTCCCCGGGTGTGATCACCCGGGGATAAATAATGGAAACAAGGGTTTTGAGACCAGTACTCGATGATGAATGAAAAAGCAGCCCGTTGGCTGCTTTCGGTTCCTTCGTTGAGTCAGGAATTTTCCTAATGACTTTAACTACCACGGGGGAAAAGTATGGCAGAAGAGAAAAAGATGCCTTCTGGTACTAACAGCGTATTGGTGGTTGGAGGAGGAATAAGTGGGTTAACTGCCGCTGTGGAAGCGGCGGAAGTAGGGTACGAAGTGTTTATAGTTGAGAAAAATCCCTATCTTGGGGGCCGGGTGGCCCAGATGACCAAATACTTTCCCAAACTTTGTCCTCCTTATTGTGGATTAGAAATTAACTTTCGCAGAATTAAGGATAATAACAGAATCAGGTTTTTTACGTGTGCTGAAGTAGAAAATGTGAGCGGCCAAAGGGGAGATTATGATGTAACCATTCGTTTAAATCCGCGGTATGTTAATGAAAACTGTACTTCCTGTGGTGAGTGTGTAAAGGTCTGTCCGGTTGAGCGTGATAACGATTTTAACTTCGGGATGGATAAGAACAAGGCAATATATCTCCCTCACGAAATGTCTTTCCCCATGCGCTATGTAATCGATATGGACGCATGCCTGGGAGAAGAATGTGGAAAGTGCGTGGCCGCCTGTAAATATGATGCTATTGAACTGGGTATGACATCCAGTACTTTTAACTTGAAAGTTGCCTCCATAATTTGGGCTACTGGTTGGGAACCTTACGACGCAAGCAAAATAGACAACCTTGGGTTCGGTCAATATCCCAACGTGATTACAAACATGATGATGGAAAGGTTGGCATCGGTTAACGGGCCAACTCAAGGAAAGATCCTGCGCCCATCTGATCAAAAAGAAGTAAACAGCATTGCTTTTGTGCAATGTGCGGGTTCCCGGGATGAAAATCACCTACCGTACTGTTCCTACATCTGTTGCATGGCATCACTTAAGCAGGCAACATACGTTCGGGAGCAGTATCCGGATGCTGAAATATATGTCTTTTACATTGATTTGAGAACTCCTGGCCGTTACGAGAAGTTTCTCAAGAATGTGGAAGCTGACGAGAAAGTAACGTTCATCAAGGGTAAAGTTGCCAAGGTAACGGAAGACCCTGAAACCGGGAACATAACAGTAGAAGCAGAAGATGCTGTTTCTGGTCGTAAAGTACAAAAAACGGTGGAAATGGTGGTGTTAGCCACAGGAATGGTCCCGTCTGCTGCTAATATAACGTTGCCGGAAGAAATCAAGGTGGACGAGAGTGGTTTTATAGTAAATGGTCTCAAAGATGGCGGTATGTTTGCTGTGGGTTGTGCCAAAAAGCCTGTGGATGTTGTGTCATGCGTGGAAGATTCGACCGGAGCAGCGCTTAAGGCCATTCAAACCATGGTGAGGAGGTAACTTCTATGGAAAAGAAGATAGGAGTTTATATCTGTACAGGGTGTGGGATCGGGGAGGCTCTCGATATAGACAAACTATCCGAGATAGCCACCGGTGAATACAATGTTCCGTTGTGTAAAACACATCCTTTTCTATGTGGTAAGGAAGGAATCCAGCTAATTAAGGACGATATCGAAAAAGAGGGGGTGAACGCAGCGGTCATTATGGCCTGTTCACCTAGGGTAAACTACGACGTGTTCAAGTTCCCGAATGTTATCGTCGAGAGAGGGAATATCAGGGAACAGGTCGTGTGGAGCCATCCTGCAAACGACGAAGATACCCAGATGATGGCAGAAGACTATACCAGGATGGCCATCGTTAAGACTGAAAAAAGTGATCTTCCCGAGCCTCACAAGGAAGATATAAGCAAGGACATACTTGTAATTGGTGGTGGAATTAGCGGCATTACCGCAGCGCTGGAAGCTGCGAATGCCGGTTACAAGGTTGTGCTTGTTGAAAAGGAAAAAGAGCTGGGAGGGTTTGCAGCGAAGTGGTACAAGCAACTACCGACTAAGGATCCCTTTCAGGATTTGGAAGAACCCGTGGTGACGGCCAAAATCGACGAAGTTAAGGCAAACGATAACGTAAAGATTTACACCGGAGCAACGGTAGAAAAAATTGAAGGGGCTCCGGGTCTATTTGATGTTACCATCAAGTCGAACGGAAGTGCCAATACTGAGCGAATAGGTGCAATAGTACTTGCCACCGGCTGGAAACCTTACGATGCTTCCAAGCTTGAAGCCCTCGGGTACGGTTCTCCAAATGTCATAACTAACGTAGAGATGGAAGAACTGGCAGCTAAGGGAAAAATCCTCAGGCCATCGGATGGCAAAGAGGTAAAGAGTATTGCTTTTATTCAGTGTGCCGGTCAGAGGGATGAACAGCATTTGCCATACTGTTCTGGGATCTGCTGCCTGGTAAGCCTCAAACAGGCAAAATACCTGCGCATGCAGGACCCGGATGCAAAGGCATTTATTTTCTATAAGGATATGAGAACTCCCGGGCTTTACGAGAATTTTTACAAAACTTGCCAGGATGATGAGGGTATCTTTTTAACGAAAGGCGAAGTTGTGAGTGTGGACGCCGATGAAGGCGGTGCAACGGTAGTTGTAGAGGATACGCTAATCGGTGAAAAGATCGAGGTTAACGTGGACCTGGTGGTTCTTGCAACTGGTATGGTACCAAGCACAAAAGACGAAGCAATATTGAACCTTGAATACAGGCAGGGCCCTGGGTTGCCCGATCTTGAATTATTCTATGGCTACGCTGATTCCAACTTCATCTGTTTTCCATATGAAACCAGGAGAACGGGTGTTTATGCGGCAGGAGCAGTAAGACAGCCACTCAACATTGCAGCTTCCATTGAAGACGCAACAGGTGCGGCGCTCAAGGCCATCCAGTGCGTGGAGATGACTTCCAGGGGTGAAGCTGTTCATCCGAGAGCTGGTGACATATCCTTTGCTGATTTCTTCATGCAGCGATGTACTCAGTGTAAGCGCTGCACTGAAGAGTGTCCTTTCGGAGCAATAAACGAGGATGAAAAGGCCAATCCTCTTTACAATCCGACAAGGTGTAGAAGGTGTGCGGTATGCATGGGTGCATGTCCAGAGAGAATCATATCCTTTAAGAATTACTCAGTAGACATGATCGGTAGCATGGTTAAGGCTATCGAGGTTCCCGATGAGTACGAGGAGAAACCTAGAATTCTCGTGCTGGCGTGTGAAAATGATGCATATCCTGCAATCGATATGGCAGGAATAAACAGGATGGAATATAGTGCCTATGTCAGGGTTATACCGCTTAGGTGTTTAGGATCAACGAACATTATCTGGATTGCAGATGCGTTGTCTAAGGGTATTGATGGGATACTACTTCTCGGATGCAAGTACGGCGATGATTACCAGTGCCACTTCATCAAGGGTAGTGAGCTTGCAAATTACCGGATGGAGAAAGTGCAGGAAACGCTTGATAGGTTGGTACTAGAGTCAGAACGTGTTCGTTTGCTTGAGATTGCAATCACTGATTATGATAAGATCCCGGGTATTATAAATGAGTTCTTAGAGAAGATCGAAGAACTTGGACCCAATCCTTACAAAGGCTTCTAGGGGGTGAAAAAATGGCAAAGGGCTACGTGGTTGAACCGGATGTTGGTTTTGTTAGGGATCTTCAGGAGCTTGGTGGCGACACACTGAAGAAGTGCTATCAGTGTGCAACCTGTTCGGTTGTTTGCCCTATTTCTCCTGATGATAAACCATTCCCTCGAAAAGAGATGATATGGGCCCAGTGGGGCTTGAAAGATAAACTGATTGGTAATCCTGACATTTGGTTATGTCATAATTGCAATGACTGTTCTGCGTATTGCCCCCGGGGAGCTAAACCCGGGGAAGTTCTCGCTGCAGCACGCAACTACAGCTTTCAATACTATGCCTGGCCAAAATTTCTAGGAAAAGCGCTGGCAAACAAGAAATCCCTTCCCTGGCTTTTTGCCATACCTGCGGCCATATTTCTGTTTCTCATCTTTATGGCCTACGGGAAAACAAGTGCTGAGCCTGGGAAGATAGTGTTTTCAAAGTTTTTGCCGGTTCTCTATGTGGATGCGGTATTTATCCCAACGGCGCTGTTTGCTATTGTCGCTTTTGTGATCGGCTTGAAGAAGTTCCTGACGGAAATGAATGGCGGTACCATGCCACCTGTTGGAGGAATCCTTAAGAGCCTTAAAAATGTTTTGCCAGTGATACTTAAGCATGACAAGTTTAAGGAGTGTACTGAAAACAAGGATAGGTACTATGGTCACCTCGGGATTCTATATGGCTTCCTTGGCCTGTTCGTGGTTACAAACCTTGTCTTTGTTATGATGGATATCTTCCATATGGAAGATCCTTTTTCACTCCTTAACCCGGTGAAAATACTGGCAAACCTGAGCGCTCTAGCCCTGATAGGCGGCCTCGCCGTTGTTCTCTATAACCGGTGGAAAACAAGGGAAACCTCAGGGTTGGGGACGTATTATGACTGGCTGTTTCTGCTGGTGCTGCTAGGGGTTGCACTTACGGGTATTTTTTCCGAATTAATGAGACTTGCAGGTATTGGCGCCCTGGCATATCTGTGCTACTACTTGCACCTGATTTGTATATTTTTCCTCTTCGCGTATGCACCTTTTTCCAAGTTTGCACACCTGGCGTACAGAACTACGGCCATGGCGTATGCTGATTACGTCGGTAGGGAACTACCGGTTGAAGAGGGTGAGTCCGAGGGAAGTAGCAGCGAGGAAGAAGGCAGTAAAGAATAAATCGAACAGATGGTGTCAATCTCTGGAAACTCCAGGATAATAACCTGGAGTTTCTTTATTTGAGGTTCTGGTATTGAATTTTTTCCATCCATTGATTAACCTTGACATTGTTAATAATACAACTGGAGTTTAGTGACCATGAACACTGCAAAAAGTGAAATAAGAGACTATTTTATTGCTATCCTGAACGAAGATGACGGTTCCCTTGAAATGGAACCTCACTGTGGCAAGTGTGATGCTCATTTGAACGAAGACTACTTTTGTGAAAATTGCCGTCGTAATTGCCTGTGTCTTGATATATACTGTGAGACAGAGATTACGTACACGAAGGTTATGGAACTCATAGAGGGCCAGGAGAGGTTCAAAAAGTTTAGGGCTTTTAATGGGCCGAAGAAGTAAAAGCGG
>JALSTM010000212.1 GCA_026983715.1 Desulfobacterales bacterium | reverse complement strand
CGCTTCCATCAAAACAAGGATTGAAACTGCGCTCCAATAGGCTAGTGCTACAAGAACAATTATCTTGAAGAACCGCTTCCATCAAAACAAGGATTGAAACGAGCACTTTCGTTCCCAGCGTCATCATACGCACTCAGCTTGAAGAACCGCTTCCATCAAAACAAGGATTGAAACTGCGCTCCAATAGGCTAGTGCTACAAGAACAATTATCTTGAAGAACCGCTTCCATCAAAACAAGGATTGAAACTCGTACTCTGTCTCCGGGAATTCGAAAGTAGCCCACTTGAAGAACCGCTTCCATCAAAACAAGGATTGAAACTTCACAACGTTGCCATCCTCATCCATGAGTGTCCAAGCTTGAAGAACCGCTTCCATCAAAACAAGGATTGAAACTTATTGGAATAGGCTATGTTGTTTTCTATAGTTACACTTGAAGAACCGCTTCCATCAAAACAAGGATTGAAACAAATTCACTCCGCTACCTCTCCATTTCTCAGCCAGCTTGAAGAACCGCTTCCATCAAAACAAGGATTGAAACACCAAAACCGTACCTGGGATGGGTTCAATGCTCTTCTTGAAGAACCGCTTCCATCAAAACAAGGATTGAAACTAATGTTACATGAATAGCTGTCGGCGATCTCGGGAACTTGAAGAACCGCTTCCATCAAAACAAGGATTGAAACGGTTTAGCTTTCATATATGCCTTATATACCCAGTAAGTTAATGAACCGCATCCACCAATAGGTCGGTGAAAATTCGATTGCCACAACGGGTCATTTTTCGGTTGCCATTTACAACGGTTGCCATTTACCAGTATCGAATAACAGAAAAATAAGGAAAAGGGCACAAAATGATAAGTTGAACGAACAATTCGCTTGAGAGAGTTTGTAAAAAACGTGGGGCTAAGCGAGAGGTGATTTTTAAAGTCGCTGAAAAGTGTCCTTGGGTAAAAACATCCTATTTATCAGAGATTCCTTATATTTTAGGTAAACAATGAAAGACTGCAAATCCTTGGGTGATAAGAAGGTAAAAAATAGAGGTAATTTTAGCTACATAGCGATCATAAGTTTAATAATTGCTTTGGTTGGGGGCGTGCCAGGGATTCTCAGCGTTTGGAACTACTTCAACAGGTCATCTGTAAAGATAATGTTTGATGAGAAAGAAAGCCTTGGTTGTGTCATAAAAAATTCTCAAAAGCCTGACTTAGATGGGAAGCTTGCTCTCTTGCTATACGGTGTTACTATTGTGGGTAAAGGCAATCAGAAATTTGTAGCTTACGATGTAAATGTGCAAATATATGGAAATGGAAAGTGGTATAAAGGTATTAGATTTTATCCTGTTCAAAAAGAGATAAGAAAGAAAAACGGACAAACCTCTAACGCTATCCGAATTCTTGTTGGACCCCTTAAATTAACGAAACGATTCCCAATGACTAGTTATAAAAGGGTCATATTGGTCCATGATAGCCTATATATTTGCGATTGGCACAATTTCGAACCTGGCATTAGCGTTGGATTTGGTGAACCCAAAACTTTTATGTTAGCTGTTTATTTCCCAAGGGCACCTGTAAACTTGAGCATCTATGATAGACTCAAAATCGTCGTTCGTGATTATATCGGTAATGCGTACTCAGAGACACTGGGACTTGCAGGTATTAAAAGATGCCCTTATGTGTTGTATTTAGATCAGTCTCTTTCAAGAAAATAACTTGTTAAGGGCAACGTAGGACTACAGAACAATGAATCTACGAAGAACCTGCCAGCGCCAAGGAATACGTCATTATGCTAGATATCAAAATGGCAGGATAGCTATACGTGACGGCACTTAACTTATCCAGAATACGACATTAATTAGGGTTCCTGTTTGTGAATCAGTTATGTTTTTAATAAAATGGACAAATGGCCACATTGGTCGGCTAAAGAGTCATGCTCCACTTTTACTTTCTTCGTCATTCTGATAATGTAACAACATATTTCATGCAATAGAGCTTGATTAAAAGATTGTGCCCAAGTCTCGGAATATCGTTGATAGCGAAATGAATGGTTAAAAGAGGAAAAATAGTATAAATCTGGGCCACTATGTGAGCGCGGGGCGCAGGATAACGATGGCGTACCTCTTGAGGAAAAGATTTTAGACCTGACAACCAAGCTTCCCGGACATTTCGAAGAAGCTCACCGGCTTGAGGTGCTGTACAATGGCAAGTAGCAGAGGGAAAAAGTTGCGCGTTAATATAAAACCTAAACTGTTACAGTGGACTAGAAAGCGCGCGGGGTACACTTCTGATTTCATGGCAAAAAAATTCCCCAAATACTCCTATTGGGAAAGAGGAATGGCCCAGCCTACTTTGAAGCAGTTGGAACGAATGGCCAAAACACTACATGTACCCCTGGGAATTTTTTTTCTGGACGAGCCGCCAAGAGAGGATTTACCTATTCCTGATTTGCGGACTATGCCACAGGCAAGATTATCGAGACCCAGTCCTGAGTTGCTGGAAACGATTTATTCCTGCCAGCAGCGTCAGGAATGGTATCGGAACTACCTCCTCTCATTGGGAGAAGGTCCCATACCCTACGTGGGCAAAGCTATGCTTAATGATTCCCCTAAGGCCATTGCAGCACAAATCCTAGAGGCTGTGAATTTCGATTTGGAAGACCGTCGCAAACTACACACCTGGACGCAGGCGTTGGGCCGTTTTATCGACAAGGTGGAACAAATTGGAATTCTCGTAATGGTCAACAGCATTGTTGGAAATAACACTCACCGGCATTTGAATCCAGAAGAGTTTCGAGGGTTTGCTCTCATCGATGACTATGCCCCCGTTATTTTTATAAATGGAGCCGACACCATCGCGGCCAAAACTTTTACACTGGCCCACGAACTGGCCCACATTTGGTTGGGTAGATCGGGAATCTCCGATGCCCGGATCGAAAGGCTTCCTGAAGACTACACTGAAAGATGGTGTAATCAGGTTGCTGCAGAAGTGCTTGTGCCCCAGGATCGGCTAGCAGATAGCTATAACCCCCAATATGAGCTTAAGATGGAAGTGGATCGTTTGGCGCGAGAATTCAAAGTAAGTACGCTGGTTATTTTGAGGCGCCTTTTTGATGGAGGCCATATCGATCTAGGTACCTTTCGCCAGGTTTATGAAGAAGAGTTAGAGCGCGTACTTGCTTTTGAACGCAAAGCCAAGGGCAAAGGTGGTGGAGCCTTTTTTAGGGCACTGGGAACGAGAGTGAGCAAACGATTTGCCGTCTCTATTATCGCCAGTGCACTCGAAGGTCAAACCCTTTTTAGGGATGCATATGCCATGCTGGGAATAAGCAAAGCGAAAACTTTCAGGAAACTGGCGGGTGAGCTGGGGATCAACCGATGAAATATATCCTGGATGCCAATGTGTTTATACAAGCCAAGAATCTTCACTATGGGGTATTATTTTGAAAAAGATAGATGTAAGGTCTATTTTTAACCCGGTTCTTTTCTGGGATGCGGCTGAGATAGATCCAGACGAGCATTACATGTATGTTATCGCAAGGGTGCTCGATTTCGGCAATGAAAAGGATATTCGAAAACTACTTGAATTGTATTCACTGGAAAAAATAGCAGAAGTAGTTAGAAGGAGAAGAGGGCTCTTACCGCAAACGGGGAAATTTTGGGCGGTGAAACTCGGGATTCCGCTGGAAGAGGTGGCATGTTTGAGGAAGTATTACCCAAAAAAGGACTAGAAGTAATTGAGCTAGTTGCACCAAAACTGAAAGGTTTTTTACCTTTAATGGTTTTTCCAGGAAACGAATGGGTGTAGGAAAGGGTGAATGCGTTTGCCTGAAGGAACACTTCAATTACTCTGTGGCTCTGGGTGTCTTAAAAATGAAAGTAGTACACAATTCACATCATGTTTTGTGATGTAAATAATTTCAATTGGTTATAAACCTTCTCATTTAGATTTCTCTGGATCCCTCCCTAAAAATGTCTCATAACATTCTAATCAATTGACGCGTTAAACTTTTTCAGATATTAATCTTTCTACCTTCAGTACCTGACCTTGGCGGGCTGTTGGAGAAACCCTTGAATAATATATATACCAATTGCACATCTATCCGGAGAATATCACTATGGCTGACGAGTCGAATTCAAGCATGAAAGCGATTACTGGAAAAGACCTTGAGAATTTAAAGCGGTTGCTTAAAGGTGAAAGCCCCAAAATTCTTGCGCAGGAAACAAATACTGATCCCAAGGAGCTAGAAGCCCTCAAAGATAGTTTTCTCAAGGCCCAATATCGGCAGATAATTGAGCAGGAAATTACGGGGAAAAAACCGGGAAGAAATGACCCTTGCCCGTGTGGTTCCGGTAAAAAGTATAAAAAGTGCTGCCTGGCTAAGCATGAAGAAATAAAGAAAAACATATCCCCTGACATCTGGAAACAACTAAAAGCCGAGAAAGAAAGAAAGGAAAAAATAAAAGCCCAGGTGGAAGTCGGGTTTAATCTTCTCGCTTCAGGAGAATACAAGAAGGCAATTGAACTTGCGGATAAATTACTAAAAAAGTATCCCGAAGACGACCGGTTGTATGACATTAAGGTCCATTCCAATATCTTCCTCGGGAAATTTAACGAAGCCATCCGTATCTGCAGGACCCGTTATGAGGTGGCAAAAAAAGAAAAAGAGTTTTTCCTCAAACATGGAGTTTATACCGACCAATCTGGCAGCGAGGATTCGGCTTCTCACTACTACTCTCCCATCTCGTGGTTGGAAAAATACTGGATAGCACTAAAAGCCATCGCTTACGATGCTCAGCTACCAAGAAACGGAAACGAAGCCGTCAAAAAACTCGTCGAAAAACTCAAGGAAGCCGATAATCTTAAAAAGTACCCCGAAAAAGGCGACCTTGGCCTTGAAAAAAGAAGAAAATCACTCGAACCGATAATCAGGGAACTCCAGGCAATCGGTCCCGAAGCCATACCCTACTTATTACCGCTTACTATAAACTTTTCCTGGTCAAGTCTTTTTGTCCCGGAGATCCTTGCGGCGTACCCGGTTGAGGATGCTTGGCGAGCGATGATGGAGATATCCATGTTCGGATATTCTTATATTACTGCTGCATGCTGCAATTATCTAAGGGAAAAAGGTGAAATTCTCATTCCACTATTCCAGGAGTTCTTTGTAAAAAATCCCGAATTTGACCCGCTTAAAACCGGTTTGATTCGGGTGCTCGGTGAGATCAAAAATCGTGATGCCTTTGATATTCTAAAGAAGCTTCTCGAGCACGAAGACCCGTACGTTGTTAAAGCAGCGGCAGTGAGTATCGCAAGGCAGGGTTTTCCTGAAGCCCTGAGTTTGCTTGAAGAGACGGAAAAGAGAGTTGGCTTTATACCCGAACTCCACAAGGCCATTGTTCAACTTAGGGCAAAAGAAGCAAAATCATAAAACATTAGTGCATACATACCATGGCTGCAAGATTAGAGATAACGCTAAAACCGGAACTGTTTGACGCAGAAGGTGAATCCATACTGAGAAAAGCCCGGGATTATTTCGGTCTTTCACTGGAGAAAGTCCGAATAATTCATGTGCTGACAATTGATGCCGGACTTAATGAGGAACAACTTGAAGCGATAAGGAAAGAAATTTTTACAAATCCTGTCACCCAGTTATCATCGTATGAACCCCTTGCCAGAGATTTTGATTGGATTATCTGGGTTGGTTTCAGGCCAGGGGTCAGAGACACTGCCGGAAGCGTTGCCATGGAAGCGATAACGGATTTCCTTGGCTACGAGTTCCGGGATGATGAAGCCGTTTACACATCAAAGATATACCAGATTAGAGCTGAAAACCTTTCCGCGGAAGATGTTGATCGGATTGCAAGAGAATTACTCGCTAACGATACCATCCAGCAGTGGAAGATATTTTCAGCAAGCGAATGGAATGAAAGAACCGGAATCGGGATCATTATTCCGAAGGTTGTATTAAACCGGGAACCCACTGTCAGGACCTTTACGCTTGAAAGTGACGAAGAGCTGGCTAGTCTCAGCGCCGAGAGAAACCTTGCCCTCAACCCGAATGATATTCCCGTCATCAGGAGATACTTCCTCGATCCAAGGGTACAGGAAGAAAGGAAGAAAGTAGGGCTTGTTGATCCGACAGACGTGGAACTCGAATACATTTCCCAGGCGAGAAGTGACCATTGCAATCACAATACCTTCAGGGGAAAATTTCATTATACCGATCTTTCCACGGGCGAAAAAGTTGTTGTAGACAACCTTTTTAAAACGTGTATTGAAAAGCCTACCCTCGAGCTTCAAAAACAAAAAGACTGGGTCGTATCGGTACTTTGGGATAACGCGGGTGTTGCCAGGTTTGATAATGATAATAACTACGTTATTACCGGGGAGACTCACAACAGTCCGTCCAACATAGAGGCTTACGGGGGAGCACTAACAGGGATTGTCGGCGTGTACAGGGATCCCATGGGTACAGGTAAGGGTGCAAAACTTGTCGCCGGGATGTACGGCTATTGTGTTGGATTCAGGGATTACAGCGGAGACCTCAAACCGAGGTTGCACCCCAGGCGGCTTCTGGACGGTATCATAGAGGGTGTCAGAGACGGAGGTAACAAGAGCGGTATTCCTACTCCTTTCGGAAACCTGTTTTTTCATTCTTCATACCTCGGAAAATGCCTGGTGTACGTTACCGCTATCGGGATTATGCCCGCTACCGTGCAGGGAAAGCCAAGTCACGAAAAGACGACATCTGAGGGAGATTTCATAATCATGTGCGGTGGGCGAGTAGGAAAAGACGGAATACACGGGGTAACCGCATCCAGTGAAATCTACAGCGAGCATACTCCGGCAGGCCACGTACAGATAGGGGACCCCTATACCCAGAAAAAGATGCATGATTTTCTCCTTGAAGCTCGTGACGAGGGGCTAATCGAGTTTATTACCGACAACGGCGGAGGAGGTCTTTCATCCTCTGTAGGTGAATCGGCCCGATTTTCCGGAGGTGCCCACGTGGAATTGGATAAGGTTCCGCTAAAGTACGAAGGATTGGACCAGTGGGAAATCTGGGTGTCTGAGTCCCAGGAACGAATGACGGTGGCGGTAAAGCCAGAAAACTGGGAGCGCTTTAAGAAATTATCCGACAAGCACGCCGTTGAAAGTACCGTTATCGGACGCTACACTTCGAACGGCAAATTGCATATTACGTATCAAGGTAAAACCTGTGCCTACATCGATATTGACTTCTTACAGTCGGGATTTCCGCAGTGGGAATTTGAAGCCGAGTGGCAACCGCCGGAAAAAAGAGGGTTAACTGAACCGGTCCTGACAACACCCGAGGATTTTGGAAAACTCTTTCACGAATTTCTGTCAAGTCCCAATATCTGTTCCCGCGAGTGGATTACAAGGCAATATGATCACGAGGTGCAGGGGACCAGTGTTATAAAGCACCTGGTCGGGGTCGGCCGGGACGTTCCAAATGATGCCGCAGTTATCACCCCGGTTCTCGGTAGCAAGCGTGGCCTGGCAATAACCCAGGCGATTAATCCCACGTATAGCCTGATAGATACCTACTGGATGATTGCCGCTACCATTGATGAAGCAGTAAGGAGGCTCCTGGCCGTTGGAGCCGATTTTGACAGAATTGGCGGTGTTGATAACTTTTGCTGGCCGAATATTCAGTATAACCCCGTTAGCAACCCGGACGGAAAGTACAAGGCAGCTCAGTTGGTGAGGGCAAACTGGGCGCTTAAAGATGTATGTGAGGCCTACGGTATTCCTCTTCTTTCGGGTAAAGACAGCATGTACGTTGATGGGAATCTTCCGGGGCGTTACGGAGAAAGACACAAAGTAAGCGGGCTTCCCACAATGCAATTCACTGCAAGCGGTATCGTGGAAGACGTTAGTTGCTGCCTCACCATGGATTTTAAAAATTCGGAAGAGGCCATATACGTGCTGGGAGTAACGAGGGATGAGCTGGGAGGATCCGAATACTATTCGTTCCTTGGCTATACCGGACTGAATGTTCCCCGGCTCAACCCAAAAGAAACCCTGCCTCTTTATAAAAGTCTTCGGGAAGCCATAAAAAAAGGACTTCTTTCTTCGTGTAAGTCCATCAACCGGGGTGGCCTTGGAATAAACCTTGTCCTTTCTTCTTTTGCAGGGGAAATAGGTGCGGAAATTGATCTTGGCAGGGTACCCAGCGAAGGAGAAATGACCCCGGAGAAGCTTCTTTTCTCGGAATCCTGCGGGCGATTCATCGTAACGGTACCTTACGGGAAGAGATCTCAATTTGAAGCGATCATGGAAGATCTGGAAGTTTCTCAAGTCGGGAAAACGCTTGAAGGACAGCCGGTTCTTAGAATTTACGATATTGACGGGAAACTTTTAATTGAAGAAGATCTAAAAAGCTTAAAAGCGTCATGGAAAAGGCCATTTTCCAGTATAATATAGAGTTGGAAAGACGGATAAAATGGAACGAAAGGTAAAGGCTCTTGTACTTACCGGCTACGGGCTTAATTGCGACTGGGAGACAGCTTACGCCCTTGAAAAAGCCGGGGCAGATGCGAAACGCGTTCACGTGAACTCATTGCTTTGGGGTGAGGAAAATCTGCACGATTACCACGTTTTCGTCTTCGATGGCGGCTTTTCCTTCGGGGACGATCACGGGGCAGGAGTCATACTGGCGATGAAGATAAAACATCACCTGGGAAGTGCCTTTGAGAAATTCCTCGAAGACGGAAAACTTGTAATAGGCATCTGTAACGGTTTCCAGGTACTGGTAAATATGGGGCTACTGCCCGGCTTTTCGGAACATCCCAGGGAAAGAAAAGTTGCCTTAACCTGGAACGACTGCGGCAATTTCCGTGACCAGTGGGTAAATCTTACCATTAACAGAGAATCGCCCTGTGTTTTCACGAAAGGAATCGATAGGATTGAGCTTCCCGTTCGCCACGGTGAAGGAAAATTTTACGCTCCCGAAGAGATTGTACAAACGTTGTTAGAGCGGAACCAGGTCGTTATGCAATATGCAACCGCGGACTTTAAGCCCGCTGAAGGCATGTTCCCTGAAAACCCCAACGGTTCCCTCGCAGATATTGCCGGCATATGTGATTCCACAGGACGTATATTCGGCCTAATGCCGCACCCGGAAGCTTACAAC
>JALSTM010000211.1 GCA_026983715.1 Desulfobacterales bacterium | reverse complement strand
ATAGACCTAAAAACCCAAACTTATAAGAGTTTTCCCATGTTTAAAATTTCTTCTTTAGTGAGAAACCGATGAATCGGTTATTGATGTAATTGGTCTTTCATATACCCACGGTTAAAACCGTGGGCTAGTGAGTTATCAATGTGAGGTTAAAACCGTGGGGTAAGGGTGGCGAACTCGAAGAACGACGGTACAGACCCTAGGTTAAAAACCGTAGGTTAAAGAGAACGCTACTCGGGTGATGGGTGAGGTAGCCCACGGTTTTAACCGTGGGTAAAAATAGGATACCTATCCCAAGAACCGATTCATCGGTTTCCCAAATTAGCGGACCGCTATTTAGCAAAGCGATGACAGGCTTCGGCTTACTCCTTTATTTGGTTCCCCACAAATCCACGACGAGAACTTATGGCTAATTTGTACAACATTTTTAAATTTCTTATTATTGGGCACATAGCCAGGGTGGATTATTCTTCACCCTGCCAAGCAATCTTTTTACGCCGCGCGGGTCGTTCCCCCGCTCAACGGAGATGGATTCCGTCCGAAGCGAAGCGTAGAACCGGAATCTATCACCTTTTTTCCGGATGCCGTGCCATAGTTGGTCCTGACTGGATCAGAGGAAACGGCATTGCATGCAAAGTACAAACTTTGACATTTTTCCACATTTGCAAAACTAATTTGACATAACCTTTCATAATAATGTATTTTGGGTAAGGCTTTTTCTGGGTAAATGCAAGCAGAGGATGACAATGGGGGGTATCCTGGCTTTTAAAAAGTAGCCCGTATCTTTCAGGGGAGAGGTACGGGCTTTTTTTATGCTGCAACGTTGCAGTTGTTGAGTACTACCTTACAGCGTGCTTTACTCCATCATGTGAATAATACTTAGCAGGGTCTAAATTTTTCTTTTGGGAGGTTTATTAGCGTGAACGCAGATGTGCTAAAAATCATATCAATTGCCGGTATTTTTCATGACATCGGCAAGTTTGCTGAGAGAGCGGGTGACATACAAAAAACAAACAAGGATGAGGTTCATCAAGAATACAGGTACAGTCATGCCTATCATACAGAAAAAGTACTGGAAAACCTCTTTGGAAACAGGGCAGGCTGGAATCCGCCTGGATTCCCTCAGGTTAGTGTTTTAAATCTTTCTTCTCGTCATCACAGGCCCCGAACAAACTATGAGCTAATAATAGCTGAAGCCGACAGGATAGCCTCCGGGCATGAAAGAATGAAAGCTGATGAGGTTTCTAACTATGATGTGGGAGGATTCGAACGAAAGAGGAAAGTCCCATTAATCAGCATCCTCTCCAGAATTCACCTCGAAGGGAAACCACACAGCTCCCAGCAAGAAGATTGGCGATATAAATTAAGATCCACAATAAATCTTTTTTCTAAAGAAAAGTTGGAAGAACTATTCCCGTGTAGCCCTGGGCTTTACAAAGCCGCAGAAGTACAAGAGGATTATAAAACTCTTTGGCAAAATTTTAAACAGGCAATTACTGTGAAAAAAGATACCAAGATTTTAGACCTTTTTGACAATTTTGAAACGCTATTTGAAATCTGCCAAGAGCATATGTGGTGTATACCCGCATCCACCAGGAAAGAGGAAATGCCTGACGTTTCCTTGTTTGAACACTGCAAAACAACAGCAGCACTCGCTAGCTGTTTATACTGCTTTCATGCTTCAGACAATGGAATTATTGATCAATCGATTGAAGAAGAAACGAGGATAAAAGACAGAGCACTCCCAAAATTTCTATTATTTTGTGGAGATATTAGTGGGATACAGAAATTTGTTTATCAAATTTCTTCCAAGGGAGCTTACAGGGCCCTCAAAGGACGTTCCTTTCTAATTCAACTTCTCTCCGAACTAATTGCCAGAAGACTAGTTTCTGAATTCGATTTGACCACTCCAAATATCCTGTATGCAAGTGGCGGAAAATTTTATTTACTTCTTCCCA
>JALSTM010000210.1 GCA_026983715.1 Desulfobacterales bacterium | reverse complement strand
AACGAACCCAGAATCACAAATAAGCGCCCGTATTCCGACGGATGGCTTTACGTGGTAGAGCCAAGGAGACTCAAAACCAACCTGAGGAAACTTCTGTTCGGAGAGGAAACTGACAGGTGGATGGAAAAAGAGGTTGAAAAGCTCTATTCCATCGTGATGCCAGGCCACGAAAGGCTGGCAGCAACAGGTGGTAAGCCAATAGAAGACGTATACGGCACTGTACCTGAAATTGGATGGAAAAAGCTCGTGGGTGAATTTTTGAAAACCTGATTTTCAGAAATATTAGAGTACATCGGTTAAGCTCCGGGGTATAAGCGTCCGGAGCTTCAACCTTCTATAAGTATCATCCAGCATCGCCTGGCAGTAATCACAAAAATACAAGGGATAATAATCCAGGTCGCTCAAGCTATACGATGCCCTCATAACGCAATGGTTTTCTTTACAATGCACCAGGCCGAAGGTATGGGCAAGTTCATGCACTCCAACTTTTGCTATTCTCTCGTAATATCGTTCCAACGCGACGTTTCCTCCCCCTGATCTCCGGTTGAGGCGATACGTCGAAACTACAGCCATCTTGCCGTTGATCTGAGCTTCCCCAAAGACATACGTAAGAATGGGAATAAAGAGATCCACTGATACCACAGCAAGAATTCTATCATGGGGCTGCTTCCACCTTCTCTCCATGTGATCCAGTATAGTAGCAGCATTATACTGGTTTCTGTTGGGATTGAAAAATTTATCAAGAGGTTTCCTTCCGTCCAGGATGTCCACAGGGAGGTTAAAAATTGCCTGGATGTTTGCGGCTAGAATTTTTAGAACAACCTGTTTCACTTCCCCGATGGGTACAATCCCCACAACTCCGGACCCGTCAGCCATCTTACCTCAACCAATTATGATCTTTTCACATTGTCAGCTCTGCAGGTACTCCGCCCGGAGCGTTTCAGACCATATTTTTTGATCTTTTTGTGAAGAGTAACCCTGTTTATCTTGAGCGCCTTGGCAGTTCTGGAAATATTCCAGTTATGGGCTCTTAACATTGCCTCAATGTGCGCTTTTTCGATTTCTTCAAGGCTTTTTGCAGTCCCAACCCCCTTTTCCGATACTTGAAGGAATGAAAATTCTTCAACATCAAGGCATCTCTTCTTCGAAATCACCACAGCTCTTTCGATGGCGTTTTGTAACTCTCTCACATTTCCAGGCCACGGGTAATTTCTCAAGATTTCCATGGCTTCAGGAGTAATGGTATCTATATTCTTGTTTGTTTCTCTACTGTATCGTCTCATGAAATGCTCTGCAAGCACCGGTATATCTTCAGGCCTCTCCCGCAGGGGAGGTATGTGGAGGGAAATAACGTTCAACCGGTAGTATAGATCTTGTCGGAAATTTCCCTTGTTTATTTCCTCCAGAAGGTTTCTGTTAGTGGCAGCAAGAACTCTAAAATCGACTTTAATTTCTTCGGTACCACCCACCCGATGAAAGGTTTTTGTCTCTAGCACCCTGAGCAAATCAACTTGCATCTTTAAAGGGATTTCTCCAACTTCATCGAGGAAAAGTGTCCCGCCGTGGCTCATTTCTATTCTCCCCTTCTTTGCCCTGTGAGCACCGGTAAATGCGCCTTTCTCGTGGCCGAACAATTCAGTTTCCAGAAGGTGCTCGGGGAACGCCCCACAGTTTATTGGGATAAAAGGCCCGTGTTTTCGAGGGCTTTTTGCATGGATCGCTTTAGCCACCAGCTCCTTTCCCGTGCCAGTTTCACCGGTTATTAGCACCGGAACATCGGTTCCGGAAATATCCATGATCATACTAAAGATTTTCTGCATCTCATCGGAGACACCGATCAAATTTTCAAACCTCACCGACCTGGCTACCTGTTCTTTCAGAAGCAAGTTCTCGTCTATAAGCTTTTTCTGCTGGAGGAGTTTTTCCACCAAAAGTGCCAGGGTTTCAGGTTCAAAGGGCTTCATCAAG
>JALSTM010000209.1 GCA_026983715.1 Desulfobacterales bacterium | reverse complement strand
GCAGAACTCACATTAACTCCAAAATAAAAACAGAATATCAGTATAAAGATAAGTGAAGGGTAGACAATGTTGTCTACCCTCTTTTCTGTAGTTCCCACACTTTTAAAGCTAGAACGCATTCTCGGTTTTCCAGACTTCGTAGACTTTACCCACAAGATCTGGCCCAGGTTTTAGAGTCGGTTTCCCTGGTTTCCAGCCTGCCGGCGTAGCTTCTGTCTCTCCGGATTCACGTACGTGTTGAAACGCCTGGATCTGGCGTATCAGTTCCATTACGTTTCTGCCAACAGGTGGAGTCATAACTTCCATAGCCTGCACAACGCCATCTGGATCAATAATGAATCGCCCTCTCACGTCAACTCCCGCTTCCTCGTCGTAAACCCCGTATGCAGAACCGATTTTCCCAGAACCATCGGAAAGAAGCGGGTACGGAACACCGCCATCCACCATCTTGGACAATTCATTTTCTTGCCAGCTCTTGTGAACAAAGGGACTGTCAACACTTATCGCAAGGATTTCCACACCCATTTTCTGGATTTCTTCGTACTTTTCGGCAACTGCCGAAAGTTCCGTGGGTCAGACAAAAGTATAATCACCGGGATAAAAACATAAAACAACCCATTTTCCAAGATAGTCTGACAATTTAACCATTTTTATTTCGCCATTAACAAACGCCGGCGCCTCAAAGTCGGGAGCCTTTTTACCAACCATTATCTTTCCCATTTCCTCCTCCTTCACTTTCATAGGTTCTACTGTTTCCGTCGGCTCTTTCTTTTCGCCTACCACAGAACCCGTTAGCTGACCACATTTAAGCTTGGCCATGATTTACCCTCCTCACTTTTTCGATAATTAATTAAACGAATCTAGCTTAAGCCTGTCCTATTTCACCTCCTTTCCTTTTTTCTCCAGCTTCGACAGTTCTCTTGCCAGAACTTCTAGCCTCGGCCTTTCATTGATATCATGAATATCTATGTACCTCACTATTCCGTTTTTATCTATGATAAACAGAGCCCTTTCTGCCATCCCGTCAGACCTCAGCACCCCGTACATTTTAGCCACTCTTCCGTGCGGCCAAAAATCGGAAAGCACAGGGAACCACAGTTTTCCCATTTGTTTCGTCCAAGCGTAGAGAGTCGGAACATTGTCAACGCTTATTCCAAGAAGTATTGCGTCATACTTTTCAAATACTTCCCTGGCAATATTATATCCGGGCCACTGCCCTGAGCATACAGGGGTCCACGCAGCCGGAACAAAAGAAATAACCACGTTTTTTTTCCCGAGAAAGTCGTGCAGTGAAACTTTATTTCCATTCACTGAAGGGAGTGTAAAATCAGGCGCTTTGTCTCCCACCTTCAACTTGGGAACACTGTCCGTGGGCTTCAACTTGCCGGGGTTATAAATACTATCTTTCAGTCCGGCTATAACCACACCCGATGATGCTAAAAAAGCCAGTAAAGCAAAGGTTACTAGCAACCCTTGAAGTTTTTTTCTTCCTACCAACATCGCTGACTCCTATTTTTCTGTTTTAATTCCGGATAACTTCACAATGTTTTTAAGAAATTCCTTGTGATCATCAAACCCACCAGGCTTAGAGTAAAAAACGACACTTTTGCCATCTTTATCACGCTTTACCGCAATGAAATATGGGGTCCTTTTGACACCTATCTCTTTGTAGATCTTGAATTCTCCGTCCGGTATCAATGGAAACTGAATCTTGTACTTCTTTCTGAAAAAGTCCACCTCGTATTGAGAGTTCCCTATTCCTATACCGACAATTTTGATCCTCTTTTTTAGTTCCGGGTCTTTTTGTATTTCATCGTACAACTTGTTCACTGTGGGAGCGTGCCTCTGGCAATGAGGGCAATACATGCTAAATATTTCAACTATGACCACATCTGACTTGATATCTGATATGGTGAAATTATTTTTTTTGTCACTCACACCCAGGTATTTTCTCTCAATTTTGCTTTTGGGAAGAGGCAAAAGGAACTTTGGCATCTCTTTTCCCACTTGTGGCGCTACGTTCCCTGCAAATCCTTGAAAATAAAACCCCAGCACAAAGAGAACCCATAAACTTCTTTTAAGGATTTTACTTACCATCAACATCTCCTTCTTTGCCGGACAGCGAACAATTTGGCAAACCAACGAATAAGACATGTACGATCCTTCAGGCACCAATTAGCCAAAGTTTGTGCCCGTACTAGGGAAGAGTTAAATTATTCCCCACGTCATTTATGAGTGGCAGGAAACCGATCGTACGATTAGCTTCAAACTTCAAATATCCGGGGGACTTTAATCGGGCCCCTCCTTCCTGGAAAATACCACATCTAATAGTAAACGTTACTACAATGAAAATCAAGGTCCAAGGAGTAACTCCTATTTGCAGAACCCTTTTAACTCGGTAAAATATACTTGCCTTATGCGCCTTTCCAGGTTAGGTACTATGACCATGATACGCGCCTATCAAGCTCACATGAAAATCTGGGGAGGGTGAAATGGAATTAGATAAATTCTACGAAATTCTGGATAAATTTGCAAAGAGCCGGGGCTGGGAATTAAACAAGGACAGGGAGGCTGTAATGTTTATCTTGGAGGGACTTCTGGAGAATGAAAAAAGATACGGCTACAGGGCTTGCCCCTGCCGTCTACACTGGGGAGACAGGGAAAAGGACCGAGACGTAATATGTCCCTGCGAGTATGCACAGCAGGATATCGATGAGTTTGGGAGTTGCTATTGTGGCCTTTACGTATCCCCGGACTGGAACAGGGATAAGATTGTGAAAAACGTTGTCCCCGAAAGGCGCCCGCTGGACAAACGTCCGTCGGTCTAGCATAGATTACTATGTTCATCCCTTAGACCCTAAACTGCTATCGCTCATGAACTAGGTCTCAAGTCATGGAGGATAAAATGGAACCTGCTAATAAAAAAGATAGCGTCAAACTCTACACATTAAGTACCTGTATACACTGCAAAAGACTGAAAGACTTTTTAAAAGGACGAAACGTAAAATTTGATTTCGTGGACGTCGATCTTCTAAAAGGAGATGAAAGGACTGCCATGATCGAGGAGTTAAAAAAATTTAACCCCAATTGCACCTTCCCCACAACGAGGGTTGGAGAGGAAGTGATTGTAGGGTTCGACGAAGAAAAACTAAGAAAGGCTTTGAAACTAAGGTACTAGTCCGCATGGGCCGTATAAAAAAACAGACGTCCTTTACTTGCAAACCTTCTTGGCTACCTCAAGCAGCCTATCGGTAAGCTGCTCGCAAGCAAACAAGAGGGATTCTATGTCCAGGGTATCAAGCACCCTGGAATCAAAGAGAAACTTTGTTCTTGCTTCGAATCCCTCTTCTGGTTCTTCATCCCACCAAAGAATCCTTATGGTCAATTTAGGCAAAATTTGAAAATCAGCCGCAACATCAACCTGCACTTTTGTTTGACAAATCTTTCCTCCCACTTTTTCCACCACAATTGGTAAACAATCAACTTTGCCCGCAAAGGCCTTGGCTAAAGGTTCTTCGCAATGCGATTTCAAGCTTTTTATTTTAGAAACCGAGTTTGGGAGGCTTTCCATTCCCACCCACTCACCGGATGGTTCCACCGCGCCGCCGATGACATAATTATAGATAAATATTTTCTCCCAGGGGTCAATTTTACCCTCGGGGACCTGGTATACATCGGTATCAGTGACAACAATCTTTCGGCCGAAATATTCAAGCTCAAGAGCTTTTTTTCCTTCAACAGTTAGAAACTTTGCACCTAGGCTGGGAGCAATTTTTTCGAGATCCCATTTTTTTATTTCTTCCTTTAAAAAATCGAGGGCCTTTTGGAAACCTTCACGCTTAACCCCGATTCCCTTGGCAAGTTGTGCGGAAAGCTTCTCTCTAAGAGCCCCCAATTTTCTTTCATCAAGGTAAGGACACGAATCAATATCTGCCTGGCCTACTACCACCTGGGTTGAAAACGCAAGGCATGATGCAAATCCGCATTCACCACAGTTAGTCCTGGGGGTGAGTTGATACAGTTGCATCGGTGTGACACGGTTTCTTATTTTCTCTACCCTGCTTTCGTCCATCTCGCACCCTTAACTAGCGTTACAGCTCAAGCTTCGGTGCTTATTTTCTCAAGTACTTAAAACTTGCGTGAGGTCTCCCCACGTAGCAAGTGTATCCAAAACGATACTTTTTAATAATTTGAAATGCCATCTCTGCTTCTCTTTTCTTATTTCCAAAATCAAATATCCAGTGACCGCCATCAACTATCTTCCACCGACCGTTAATCCTTCGCAAAGAAATAGTATCGGGATTAAATGAAAGACAATCTTCTCCCCTTATTCCTCCCGTCGGGGCTTCTCCGGAAACCAACATGTATTCAAAAGAAGGATTCGGACGCCCCACGAAACAGGACTGATTCATCTTGTAGAATTTTATTATGCGCAAAGCCCGGTAAGCTTCCCTCTTTTTGTTACCAAAATCAAATAGCCATTTGCTTCCATCAACAATTTTCCAGCGACCTCTTATGTGCGCAACTCTTGCTGTCACAGGATTAAAAGAAATGCAATCTTCAGTTACAGTTATTCCGGACACTGCCCTGGCCTTTCTGAACTTATAGACAGCATAATAGTCCGTTCGATTGCTGCCGTCCGTAAAATGGGTAAAAGATTCAACATCAAGCATGTTTCGCCTCGCTTTAATAACGAGGGTTGTCTTGCTAAAATTTGTCCTGAATTCGGCCGTAAGAGCTGTTGCGCTTCTGATTAAATCAGAAGAAACGCTTGGGGCATAAGCAATTGCTTTTACTGTTCCCCAGTCACAGTCCTTCGGATGGCACTTTCCCCAGGCGCGAACGGTAACATTTTTCCCCTGTACATGAATGTTTAGCGTTGTTATACCCCTCGTATTTCGATCAACGTTTTTCCAATTGCCCGCAAATTCGTTTATACTCCCGAATGACACCCCCGATAACACAAAAATAACGATGAATAAAAATGTGGCGCTTAGAAATCTTTTCATGGTTGCCTCCTGGAAAAGGATGAAAGGAAAGATATATCCTACAATTTTCATGAAGTATACCGGTGATTCACCATTAGCGTCAACCGGAAAAGAAAGGATGAACTGAAATTAAGAGCGATCCTGCGCAACATGGTGCAGGATCGCGAAGTAAAATCAAGCGCTCAGTTCCTACTTGTAAATCCCCGCTCCAACATACATGTCCATCCCTGGTACCCTGTAAATGTATGTTTCCTTGGGGGAAGGTTTATCTTCACCGGGCTTTGGCCACATGTACTGGACCCATCCTTCGCCCTTAGGACTTTTGGCAACTTTGTCAAATTCTAGAAAAATTTTCTTTGGTTTAACAGGATTTCTGTCCGTTACTTCATATAGGCATCCCTTCTTTGTTAATTCAGGCTTAAAAGGGTGAGCCAGCATATTCCCCTTAAAATCCATCAAAAACACGTATGTATCTTTCCACACAAACTTTCCATCTTTTTTGGCAATTTCGGCAATTGCTGCATCTTTATTCTTCTGGAGCATTTCTGCCGCCTCGTGACACTTAGCAATGCATTCGGCCTTTGTTGCACTTTCTGCCCATGCACAAATGGTTAGAGACATGCAAAACATGATCGCCAATGAAATCGTGATAACTCTTTTCATTACACCCTCCTAGTTGATACTTTTATACTGTTAAAGTTTTCTGTCCTACTCAGGGTTAAAATCCCGAGACTCTCACCTTGATATCACCCCCTTCTCCTATTTGCATGATTCATTTCTTACTTCATCGCCAAATTTCTTCCTACGGTTGATACAATGTTTATGCCTAGAAACAATTGTTTCTGGATGTATCATCTTCTGAACCGAAGAAGAAATCGAGATGATCGATGAAGAATCGGGGTTTGCAAGAGGGGAAACGTGGTTCTTTTTCCAGTGACACCTGAGAACAGAAAATTAGAGTTGTATGGATATATTACACCAAAATGGACCAGTTGTAACTTTTATACAACAGTGGGAAGTAGCTCCAGGGAAACGAATACTAAAAAATCCATCTTTATACGATTCGGCATCCAGCTAGAGGGTGTTAGATTCCGGCTTTATGCTTCGCTCCGGCCGGAATGACGGATTTTGGATTGTTCTTAAAAACGAGTCCCAGAAATCCGAATCTATCAGAGATTCCCTCTTATAAGAATTAATCAAATTCTCCTTATTGTTCCTTTACCTTTTCAGAGAGCTCCTTTTGCAGGATGTGTTTCTGGATCTTTCCCATGGCGTTTCTTGGAAGTGAATCGACCTTGAAAATTATTTTCGGACACTTGTAAGATGCAAGTTTGCTCTTACAATACTTGATGAGTTCATCGGTCTCCATGCCTTTTGAGTCTTCTTTTAAAACAACAGCGGCCGTGACCTTCTCACCAAAGTCTTCGTCTGGGATGCCAACCACGGCTGCTTCCAAAACCGCTTCGTGTTCTTCCAAAACGTTTTCAACTTCTTTGGGGTAAACGTTGTACCCTCCGGTAATAATCAACTCTTTGGCCCTACCCACAAGATACAATCTTAAGTCGTCCTCAGGGTCCTGGTACCCGAGGTCTCCGGACTTCAACCAACCGTCGGAAAATGTTTCTCTGGTCTTCTCAGGGTTATTCCAGTAACCTTTAAAAACATTATCCCCCTTAATCCAGACTTCTCCGACTTTCCCAGGTTCAACGTCTTTCCCATCGTCCGACACTATTCTGATGTTTACTCCGGGTAGCGGGTAGCCGACACTTTTCGGAATCCTTCTTTCCGGCTCGTAAGGGTTAGACGTTATCATAAGGGCTTCGGTCATCCCGTAGCGTTCCAGGATTCTAAAACCGGTGGCCTCTTCAAATTTATAGAAAAGGTTTTCGAGAAGGGGCGCGGAACCGGAGATGAAAACCCTCATCCTTTTAAGATCAGGCTTGATGCTTTCCCATTCCCGCATAAGACGGTAATACATGGTGGGAACACCCATGAATACCGTGCACGGGACCGATTCCAGGGTTTCCCAGGTCCTCCTGGGATCAAACTTTTCGTGCATCACAATTGTGGCTCCCGCATACAGGCCACCGTGGAGTGCAACGGAAAGGCCATGAGCATGAAACAGCGGAAGAGCATGTAACAACACGTCATTTTCCGACCATCTCCACACTTCATGAAGAGCCTTCATGTTACTAACCAGGTTCTTGTGAGTTAACATCGCTCCTTTGGGCTTTCCCGTGGTTCCGGAGGTATAAAGTAGAATCCCCACATCATCTTTTTCCGTAGGATATTTACGTACATCGTCGCCGGAACTTTTCTCCAGTTCATTAACAAGGGCATCAAAACCATGCGGGCTTTTCTCATCCAGCATTACAACTTTTAAGTTCTCAATCGAATCCACAGCT
Organism: Desulfobacterales bacterium; assembly: GCA_026983715.1. Classification (GTDB taxonomy): domain Bacteria; phylum Desulfobacterota; class Syntrophobacteria; order B119-G9; family B119-G9; genus B119-G9. Next base: position 1,848 of record JALSTM010000209.1, on the reverse strand, counting down.
TCCTTCACAGCATCGTAACCCTTCGAGTAGGAAACGAATACGCTGCTCTGGGAATCGGTCAGGAAGTACTGGATTTCAGAAGCTGGGTACCCCACGTTTAACGGCAGGGTTATGGCTCCAACGGATAAAACTGCAAGGTGGAGGCAAACAAATTCTATGCACTTTGGAACCTGGATGGCCACCCTGTCTCCCTTTTTTACGCCAATTCTGCGCAAGAACTGGGCACATTTATTTATGCCTTCGTAAAGCTGGGCATACGTGTATGGAATTCCTTCAAAATCAATAGCGACCTTTTCCGGATTACGAACAGCAGATTGAGCAAGCACTTGAGCCAAGTTCATTTCGTAAACTCCTTTCAGCAACTTCATTACCCGGGGTGAATAGCTCCGGTAATCATTTTCTTGGGTAACCATGTGGCAAGTTGGGGAAATATGCTTAAAATAACCAAGGAAGCAAGCAAAATTACGACGAAGGGAAATGAACCCTTTAATACTTCATCTATGCTTACATCAGGGGCAATACCTTGGACAACGTACAGATTTAACCCCACGGGAGGCGTAATAAGCCCAACTTCCAGGTTGACTGTCATAATGACCCCGAACCAAATCGGATCAAAACCAAGTCCCACGATAACGGGATGAAGTATGGGAGCCAGAATTAGTATGGCTGCCACGGGGGGTAAGAAACAACCGATCACAAGCAACATAATATTTATGAAAAACATAATTACCCATCGCGACACGTGAAGTTTAACCATGGACTGGGCGACGGCCTGAGTAATGTAGAGCTCTGTCAAGACTGAGCTAAACAAAAATGACATAACAACTATCATCATTATCATGGTACTTTCTTTGAGGGTTCTCATCAGTATACTTTTGACCTGGTGAGGCTGGTACGCTCTATATATGGCCATGGCCACAAGCATAATCAAAAACGCTCCGACACCTGCAGCTTCACTTGGAGTAGCCCATCCACCGTAAAGAGAAGTAAGAACAAGAACAATTATAAGAAGAAAGGGAAATATGCGTACAGAAGCTTTTAATTTATCGGAAAGGTCATAATTCGTAGCATGTGCAACCGCCTCAGGGTTGCCGGCTTCCCTTTTCATCTTCTTGTTGTATACGAAAAGAATCCACAGGCTAAAAAGAGCCGTTATCAATAGCCCCGGAAAAATTCCCGCAATGAAAAGCTTACCAATGGAAGTTTCCGTGGCAATACCGTACACGATCATGGTTACACTCGGGGGAATGAGTATCCCGAGAGTTCCTCCGGCCGTGATTATACCGCATGCAAGGGAAGGGTCATAACCCCTTTTTCTGAGCTCAGGAATCCCGGTGGAACCGATGGCAGCAGCTGTTGCAGGAGACGAACCGGTGAGGGCGGCAAACACTGCGCACGACACGATATTAGCCATTCCCAATCCGCCTGGGACCTTGTGTAGCCACTTGTGGAAACACTCGTATAGGTCCGTACCCGCCCTGGTTGAGGCGACAATTATACCCATGAAGATGAAAAGCGGAATAGCGAGTAACCCGAAGTTATCAGTGCCGCTGTAAAGGAGTTCTGCGAGCATGTTGAGCTGGGTGGGTCCCATGAATATCATGGTAATCAATACCGAGACCGCCCCGAGCGCAAAGGCTATTGGCATGCCGCTGAAAAGAAATATTAACGCAAGAACCCCAACAATCAAACCAATGTAGATAGGATCCATAATTTTCTATTCCTCTGTCACGGACTCTAGCATCTTTCCGTTAACATCTCTCAATTCCTGCACGCATTCGTGTATCGTGACCAGAAACTGCAGCGCTGTCAGTGACATACCGACAGGAATAGTCAGGTAGGGATAGA
>JALSTM010000208.1 GCA_026983715.1 Desulfobacterales bacterium | reverse complement strand
CCCGGATAGCCTACGGATTCGTCCATGTGGGAAGAGATACACCTTAGCTACAAAGATTTGGCAATAATAAACCGGGACACAAAGTTAGAAATTATAGAACGGCTCTTAGAATGAAAACCCTCTTTAATGAAGGGAGGGCAAGGGGGGATTAGGAATATTCAGGCAATTCCAAAAGCATGTGGGATTTCCCCCTTGTGAATTTCAATGTAACTACAAATGCTCGATTTTCATTCCTCATTGTGGGAGGCAGTACCTCAAGTGATTTACTAAGTGAGTATTCCTCAATGGTACGCAATTTGCTCACGTAACCAATGGGTAACGGGAAGCAAGGCAAACGGATCAAGGTGAGGTGTAAAAGTAGTATGGAAAAAGAAAGAATACTAGTGGTTGATGATGAACCTGGGATACGGAGCTTCATGTCGAGAATCGTGCAGACGTTGAACTATGACCACCTGGAGGCTTCTGACGGTGAAGAAGCTCTCCAACTATATATGAAACACGGCGCTGATTTGATCATCTCGGACGTTCGAATGCCTAATTTAGATGGACTTGGATTGCTGGAACAAGTAAGAATGATGAATCCCGAACAGGTAGTGATAATGGTCACCGCTTTCGACGACTCGGACACGGTAAAAAAGGCGCTCAAAGCCGGAGCATACGATTACATCAACAAGCCTTTGGATCTTGACGAAGTAATCTATAGCATCAAAAGAGGAATGGAAAAGGTAAGATTCCTCAAAAAGTTAAAAGATTACCAGAACAACCTCGAAAAACAGGTAGCAAAACAGACAAAACAGATAAAGAAGGTTTTTGCAGGAGCATTGTCTGCACTGGCTAATGCCCTTGAAGCAAAAGACGTGTATACTCAAGGCCATTCAAAGAGGGTGACGGCTCTAGCCCTTGAAATTGCTAGAAAAATGCACCTATCACCGATGCAGGTCGAGCAGATTAAACTGGCGGGGATGTTTCACGATATAGGTAAAATTGGCATCAAAGACAATATTTTGAACAAAAACGGATCGCTAACGCCGGAGGAATTTGCGCACATAAAAAAGCACCCCCAAATAGCCGTGGACATCATAGGTGACCTGATTGACAAAGAAATCCTGGATATTGTTCTCTATCACCACGAACGTTACGACGGCGGAGGCTATCCGGCTGGGTTAAAAGGAGAAAACATACCTCTTGGCGCAAGAATTCTTGCTGTTGCCGATTCCTGGGATGCAATGACTTCCGAGCGTCCCTACCGCGAGGCACTACCCACTGCTGTGGCAATAGAAGAAATAAAAAAGAACGCCGGGACCCAATTTGATCCACAAATTGTTGACGTATTTCTTGACATTATAACGTATGAAAAAGATACACGTCAGCCAAAGGATCAGGTATTTCACGGAATGCTGGAAGCAGTAAACTAGGAAATTCTCCATTTGTTCTGGATTTCCAACTAAAATATGATATGTTTTCTTCATGCTCCGATGAGCAGGTTGGAGCGGAGAACCTTGTCATTGTTTTTTCACCGTTGAGACAGAGCATATGAGAATCCCTCAAAGAAAAATCTACAACTCGCGTCAATCGATTATCGCATTCCTACTTGCACTTCTTTGTACATCGATTTTTCTTTTTTCAAGCTTTGCTTACTGCCTGGAAGTCCCCGAAAAGCCCCAGGGAAGAGTAACTGACCTAGCAGGTCTTCTAACCCCTGATCAGGTCAGGGAGTTGGACCGGCTTTTGGCTGATTTTGAAGCTAGGACAACAAACCAGATTGCAGTTCTCATCATAAAAAGCCTCGAGGATGAAAACCTTGAAGACTATTCGATAAGGGTTGTAGAGAAGTGGAAACTCGGACAGGCCGATAAAGACAACGGTGTTCTCTTGTTGATTGCACTCAAGGAGAGGAAAATAAGGATTGAGGTAGGATATGGCTTAGAAGGGGTATTGCCCGATGGCCTGGCCGGATCAATCATAAGAAATGAGATAGCTCCCTGGTTCAAAAAGGGAAAATACTTCGAAGGTATTAAGGCTGGGGTCCTGTCGATTATGAAAGCAACAAAGGGAGAATACAAGGCCACCAGTACCACCAGAAGCCGTAAAAGAAGATCCGCATCGATAAGCGGCCTGATATTTCTTCTTATATTTTTTGCAATAATAAGCAGGCTCTTCAGGAGAAGGAGGTACCGAGGCAGTGGGCCATACATATTCTGGGGTGGTTTCGGCGGAGGCTTTGGAGGAGGATTCGGTGGTGGATTCGGCGGCGGCGGATTTTCCGGAGGTGGCGGGAGCTTTGGAGGAGGCGGTGCCAGCGGGGGCTGGTAGAGACACATAAACTAAACCAAGCTATACACGAGGGCAAGACATGGGTAATCCTGAGGAAACAGCGAGGCAAGCTGCAGAAAAAATAAAAGAGATTTACGGTGACGAGCTTGTGAGCATCATTCTTTACGGAAGTGCGGCGGGAAAAGAATACGTACCAGGAAAATCAAACATCAATCTCCTCGTGGTACTTACTGAGCATGGAATAAAGAAACTTTCCCCGCTATTTCGTTATCTGAAATCTTTCAGGAAGAAGCACGTAGCTGTTCCCCTGCTTATGACGGAACAGTTTATTCAAACCTCCCTTGACACCTTCCCGGTCGAATTTCTAAACATGAAGCTCAGGTACAAGCTGTTGCAGGGTAAAGATGTGCTGGTCGATTTAGAGATAGATAAGGCTTGGTTACGCACTCAGTGCGAACGGGAACTCAAGGGTAAACTCCTCCACTTAAGGCAAGGCTTTATTGAAACCGAGGGTAAAGCAAGCGCTCTCAAGGTGCTTATCTCTCAATCTCTTAAAACTTTCTTTTTCCTTTTTAATGCCCTGATTTTCCTCAAAGACTCTCCAATTCCTGAGACAAAAAAAGAAAAAATAACACTCCTTACCAAACTTTACGATATTGACGAAAAAGTTTTCCGAGATCTGCTTGATGTTTTTGAAGAAAGGGTCAAACCGGGAGAAGCAGAGTTAGAACTGCTTGCAATGGACTATATAGACGAAATGATGAATCTTTCCAGGAAGGTGGATAAGTTACAATTATAGTTAGAGAGGAGCAAGGAACAAAATGAAAAAGAAGGCATTACTGGTTGGTTTAGTTCTGGTTGTTCTTGGATTTGGGTTTTATTCTGTTACTATCGGCACTTATAACAAGCTCGTCAAACTGGACGAAGAAGTGAAATCAGCGTGGGCACAGGTTGAAAACCAACTTCAGCGAAGAAACGACCTCATCCCCAACCTAGTAGAAACTGTCAAAGGTTATGCCAAACATGAAAAGGATCTGCTAATTGAGGTAACGAAGGCAAGAGCCAGCGTTGCAGGGGCAAAAAGTATTCAAGAAAAAATCAAGGCTAACAATCAACTTACCAGTGCCCTTTCGAGACTACTTGTAGTGGTTGAAAGATACCCTGACCTTAAGGCCAATGAAAACTTCCTGCGCCTTCAAGACGAACTGGCAGGGACAGAAAACAGGCTCGCAGTGGAACGCAGAAGGTATAACGAGGCAGTTAGACGCTACAACACCGCCCTGAGAAGTTTTCCTACAAACCTGCTTGCAAAATTCTTTGGTTTTAAGAGAGCAACCTTTTTCAAGGCACCCGAGGCGGCAAAGAAGGTACCCAGGGTAAAATTTTAGTAAACCCCGATAAATTTAGAACTCTAGAACCACTCGATTGATTTCTAAAAAACGCAACATTCTGTCATTGCCAAGAGTCTGCCAAAGGGAAAGAACGAAGTAATCTTCTTAAAATATCAAAGTGTTGGAGATTGCTTCTCCCGCACCTACTTCAAGTATGACTATTTGCTATTGCTCCTACAATTCGCAGGAAGTGGGTGCGGGATCGCAATGACAAAACAGGAGATTTTTTGCGAGACCGTCAGGATTAAGACACGCTAAAGCGTTACATGTTCATAAGGAAGTATTCTAAAATGGGTGCGGGGAATGGGGAGGGGGCAGGCGTCCCCCGTTGGTGAGGTTTAGTCAAAAACCAGGGTCGGAAGACCGGCAGAAAAAAGCTTCCAATGTCCGTGAAAACGATTTTCATTAGAAGGGACATGGCGTGAAGAATCAAAATATATTATTTAGGCAGAAGCGAACGTAGAACCAGAACAAGTAACTACTCTTGATACCGGATTGAAGCCACCCCTGTTTATAGCAAGGAGGTGGCATGACGTGTATCCGATCCCTGGTTATTTAGTAAGTAATTAAAGATTCCTATAGTCGATTCTCCCCCCGAGTTTTTTGGCTAAACTTTTCTCTGTGTATACAAGAACCAGAGAACGCGCCTACATGGTTCTATCGTAGCACAAAACCAATAATGAGCCTGGTCAAAATATTTGCATACAAGCCTGCCACCACATCATCGGCCATGATCCCAAGCCCCCCCTTAAGCTGACTCTCTACATCTCTCACCGGCCAAGGTTTAAATATATCAAAACCTCGGAAGGTAAAAAAAGAAATCGCTAAGCAGATCAGGCTCGATTGCAACCCTACGGCGGCAACAAGAAATCCCACTACCTCGTCTATTACCACTTCAGACGGGTCACTTTTTCCTGTATAAGCCTCCATGAAATCAGAAACCTGGCAGCCCACGGCAAACAGGACAACGCAAATTAACCCGTAGACGGAAACCGGCAGATTAGATATTAAAAGGAAAAGAGGAATCCCCACCAGCAATGTAGCCACTGTTCCCGGAGCAAACGGTGAATACCCGCTATAAAATCCCGTGGCAATAATCCGTTCCAGCTTTTTGGTTTTATTTTTCTCCATTTTGCTTTATGCTAAGCTAAAATCATCGAGGTACCCATAAATTAGGTGCGCTCTATCGCGAGCTTCGCAACGTAATATACCCGGTAACACCATGGTAAACAATACAAAAGACCAGTTACTGTTGCCAAGATTTTCCCCTTCATCTTCCCATCCCCAGGATTTTGAAAGCCTGGCTTACCGCTTCATTCAACCTGATGAGTACGAATCCCTTGGCATAAACAGCGACGACGTGCCCATGGGTACCTTTGCAGCCATGGACCATCCACCTTTTCTTCCCAGCAGGGTTGGAGGAAACGCTTATGGTTTTGGCTTCATAGAAAAAAGTTACCTTAATGATGAAGACATAAAATTTCTTGAACGCATCAGGGAGGATGATCCAAGGGTTCTGAGCAAACACGCCAAGAAAATAAACGAAATTTATAAGAAACTCGGCCTCCTGATTCGGGTAAGTTACAGGGGTTTCAGGTACTACCTCATACCTATAAACCTTATCACACATTCCTTGCAGGACGTCAAATGTAAAGCCGACGAGATAGAGAGGGTAATAATAAAACACGTTTTCAAAAAGAACAAAGAAAGGCTGGAAGTGGGCATACTGACATTTGACAATGACCTCATCGTTCACGAGCTTATTGGCAGGATGCCCACGACGAAATTCACAACCTTTAATAGCCTTGAAAAAATTAGTAAATATCCGGGGCGTTTCGATCTCATTGTTCTCCCCAAAAACATGTACGAGTTCCTGTTTAACTTAATTCCCGAACTCTCCCGTGCAGAAACTACCAGGAAAGAGCAGCTTTTCAGGTATGCCCGCTACTTGAGCGGAAAGATTTACGATTTGCTTGAGACGGGAGGTGAACTGTACACGATAGCTAACTGCCTCTGGCCTCAGCATGATCAAACCGTGGAAGTTAGATTCACCAATGAACTAGAACTGAAGAACTTCCTCTTATTCACCCACCTGTTTAAAACCGAATCTCATACGCGTTCTGACAATAACGCCATTAAACTTCGGCTCAGGGATCTTTACTGGTACCTTAACGGTGCCTACGTTTACGACGAAACCCTGGAGCAACTCCTCGGTGATAGGTCGCCATTAAGCCTATCGCTGGAAGAAATAGAAAACTTACCGTATCTTGATATAGAGATTAACGAGACAATACTTTTTCAAAATGAAGAAGCATGGGACAACATAGTTCTACCGTTTTTTACCTGCGTAACTCGCAAACGGATTCTACCGGACTATCTTAAAGATTACCTCAACAAAAACCTCCTTAGTAACATAGATCTGCCAGGAACCATTTCCACATTTCTCGGTGAAAAAAAGAACCCGCCCACTTCAATCACTACATTAAAGAGGGAGACCGAACTATCGGGACTTGCTGGCTGCAAGTTGGAACTCGTAGCACGCTACAGAAACACTTTTTCGTACCTACTGGACGTACTCGATATAGTGGAACAGATTATTGCCGGAAACTTTGACAAGGTTTCGGAAGTGCAGTCATACAGGTTAAGAAACTTGTTTGAATCAAAGATCACATCAAGTCGTTTTCGGGCCGTGGAAGAACTGTTGAGAAGGAAAGGGGAGATCAAGGTTCTCGCCTCCCAGTTTAACCCTGAAAACCTCGAAGGACATGACACTCCAGTGCTGGAAAACCTCGAGAAAATGTCACTTCTGAACTTTGAAAAAGAGCTCCTGGAAGAAATATTGCTTGTAGTGCTAGGGCACACAACCCTTGGCAGGATAACCCTGGGGAAATTACCAGAGAAATCATTGAGCCAGGTAACCTCAAAGGTAAAAGAGTGGGGATTGATTGAGACGATCAACATACTAAGGTTGAGTCTCCTTATGAGCGTGGGGGAAATTGCAGCTTCCCTTGGTAGCCGTCTCACCAGGGGGCAAATAAGGGAATTGTTTTCTATCTACGAAGACGTAATCGAAAAAATTACAGAAAGCGGCCTAGACTGGGACAAGTATGAAAGAGAACGAACCAGAAAATCAGGGGGGATATTTAAGAGGGGAATACGAGAAATTTTAAAGCTTTTCAACCTCTTCGATTACCTGGACTCTTGGAATGAAATTGTTCTCAAGGGCCCTTTTGAAAGGCAGGTGTTTTGCAGCTTCGATACTCAAAAGGAAAGGGAGATAAAAAAACTGATAAAACTGGTGCAAGTATCAAAGACGCTGGAAGAAAAGTATAGTTCCGTCATGCAGGACGGATCCGGAGGATTTCTTCGGAAGGTCATTCATACCGAATTTCATGGAACAGGGCACCTTTTCCCTAACCTGGATCCGGAGAGCGGATTGAAACTCTTATGGCTGGCAGTTAATACGGCACAGGGTAAAATAGTAAATTTCAATCCCCTGATTAAAAACACTGGCGATGAAGACCAACGGGAATTAATTTCCAATTATCAGCGAATTCTTAGTTCAATAAGAATCGAGGAACTGAACCGGGAGTTTTTCAGGGACATCCAGGAAAAACTCCGTGCTGAACAGGGATTCGCATTTATTCTGGGCACCGGTTTTCAAGTAAAATACAATCCGAAAACCGCCGCATTGGATGTTTCCCATGTTGATATCAATAAGAATCTGGAACTCCTCAAATCTATCCTCCAGAAATACCGCTCACAGCAGATAAGTTCCATCCCTCTGGACCAGTTAAAAAAACTGGAAAACTTGTTCATGTCCATTTACGAGTATTCCCTCTATGCGAAGGAACGTGATCTTTCCATTAGACAAGACGTTGCAGCCACGGCGGAATTTTTCTTGAGCAAGGAAGCGGAAATAATCGTAGTGCTGGATAGATTGAAAGAGATGCTCAGGAAGCAGATGCTAGTACCAGGGCAAATTTACGATAGCTTTACCCTACTCCTGGAACACTGCCCCGGGATGCTGGGTTATATAGTGCCAGAACTCAGGAATATGGGAGATAACCACGGCGGAAAAGGCAAGGTTGCCTCAAAACGCTTCGTTCTGAGATGTTTCAGAAAAATACAGGCACTGGCAAATGAGGACAAGGAATTATTCCAGGATCAGAAAATATTCCACCAGTTGGCTCAACAGGAATTCGGGCCCTTCACTGCAGAAAACGTTGCTGCAAACCAGTTCCAGATAGATAAACTTACCGCCATGGTGAATGACCTAAAAAAAAGCGCTTACACCCTTGAAGTCCTGGCCTTGTCTTTTCTACTAACCAAGCCACAACCCGAAAACTTAACCAGGATTTGCGCTAATTTCAACATTCCGGCAAGAGAAAGTAAAACTCTAGAACTCTTATACCGTTGTTCGGGATTGTTACATGGAATTATTTATGGTGAAGAACCACTTGAAAAACTGGAAACCATAACAAGGCAACAATCCCACAAATTATTGAAAGCATTTTTTATCCGTGAAATTATCTACATAGCTTCATTGAGGGAAGGCAACCTTACGGAAGATCTACTGGACTGCTGTTTTGGCTATTACACTCTTGCGAGGAGGGTCCTTGAAGGCGCATACAGCTGGCACGAAGTTGAAAGCAAGCTTGCTGAAAACAAGTCCAGGAACCAGATGGTTTCTAGGGGAGCGCAAGGTACTTCCCAGGAAGAAAGCAACATCTTCTCAACAACCTTACCAGAAAGCTCGAATGAAAACCTGCTTGATAAAAAGGTTATGGTTTCTGCAATTGAAAGAATTCTTCGCCTGGCAGGACTTATCTGGGTAGATTTTGCTGATATTTCGCTGGCTAACTCGGGGGTACCCGTAACGTTCATTTACAGGAAAAAAGCGCTTCAAAGCCTTGGAATGAAAAGATTCAAAAGGGAACTCCAGGCGGCCCAACGAATATGCTACATTCTGGAAAACGAAAATGAGAAGGTAAAGAACTACCTTTTAACAAGATTGGCACCGCTAAACAATCCTATCAGTCTACTGAGTTTCAGAGGAATCTCGGATTATCTCTCCCTGGAGAACTGGCTAAAACTTTTGCTTCTGGCTATTAAGGTATCCGACGAACTTTACCGGAAGACAGGGGATAATTGTTTTAGAAACATTGATTTCCGCTTGTTGTCGAGACACCTGGAAAAGAGATACGAAATCTTAAACGAGTCACTAAACGGTTTGTCCTCCCCATGGATCATGGAGAGCTGTGATGCGCAATTCGTTAGTGAGACAGGAATAAACGGTATATTCTTTTTCAAAAATTCCGCTGAAAATTGTCTTGACATTAACTTTAAAGATCCCATCGGGATTGACGAAATCGTATCGCAAATGGAATCCATTGAAGATCTAGATGAACTCAAAAACTTTTACCACGAGAAGATAAGCTATCTGAAAACCTTGCACTTTTACACGAAGGATTACCAGCAAGTCCTTGACAACCATTTTCACAAGAAGCTCCAAGAACAAACAGGCAAGGTGGTCGAGGCCGGCATCCGAGAAATGGTATTGAGCCAGGATTTCCAAACTCTTATGAAGCAGTTCCAG
>JALSTM010000207.1 GCA_026983715.1 Desulfobacterales bacterium | reverse complement strand
AATACTTGGCAAGTGCTATGATATGAGTGCCGGCCGGGTTTCTCAATACTCGAAGCCCCTGGTTAGCGTAGTAGTTCGTTACAAGCGCTGGACTCTGATTCGTATCACCCCACGGGGCATAAATGGTTACACTGCCACCGCTACACTGGACTCCGTAGTTAACGTAGTGGTACTCGGTATTGTCATCTGCTCCTTCCGGAGGGCAACTGTCTGCTATGAGCTCGTTACCTATAAAGGAAATACCGTTACCTACAGTACAGTTGCAGCTGGTGTGACCTAATGGGGAAGTAATCAGAAAACCAAGAAAAATGAGCATGCAAATAAAAGAGACTCTCTTCATTATACCCTCAAACCCATTTACTTCAATTGCCTGATCCTCGTTCAGTCTACTGCCCCTAGCACATTATGTCAAATATAATTTAATGAATCTCTTTTAAGAAGGGAGGTATTATCAGGCCATAACAGGTGATTTATTAATGTATTATTGTTTCTGTAAAATCAGATTATTTGAAAAAGAAGAAGATCATAGCTTAGCCTTTTTAATGATCGAAAAGAAAAAACGGAAAGGAGATGACCATGATCTGTAATGACAGAGATAACACAGTAAGTGAGATATTGGAACTGGTAGTTGAGCAAGGGATAAAGCTATTGCTCGCTAAATTTGATGGGATAGCAGAAGCAATAAGGTTGTTGGTCAAATTTGCTGTGGAAATTGAGAGGGACAGATATTTGGGAGTTTTGCCGTATGAGTGGAGCGATCGGCACCAGGGTTGGAAGAATAGTTACAAACCAAAGAGGGTAAAAACCAGGTTAGGGGAGTTGGAACTTAGTGTTCCACAGGCAAGGAGGGAGTTCTATCCGAGGAATCTTGAGAAGGGTTTACGATAGGAGCAGGCATTAAAGTTGGCATTGGCAGAGATGTACATTAATGGTGTCTCTACTCGTAAAGGAGCTGCTATAATGGAAGAGTTATGTGGGTTTGAAGCCGAAGGTCTGCCTCACGCACGATCAGCAGTTCACAGGTAAGTAGGGCTGCATTGGAGCTAGACGAGATATTGGAAGAGTGGCGTAATCGCTCTTTAGGTACTTTTCGTTCGAGCTCTCAGAGAACGAGGTGCACTGGCGGAATTTTTTGAAGCCACTAACCAGCATTGCTGGCCCAAGATTAGTCCAGCAAGCTGGTTAATGGCGGTTTAAGGGTTGACGTCCCGGATCTCCGACAAAGGGCAAAATAATAAGCCAGGGTAGCGTTAATCTTGCCGGATTTCTAAACTGGGCAAGACCTATGACCATTTTCGTATGACCTTTTTCAGGTTGATCCTTGTAAGTGCCAAAGATCCGGTCCCACCAGGGAAGATTAAACCCGAAGTTGCTGTTGGTTTCCCGGATAATTACCGAATGGTGAACGCGATGCATATCCGGGGTAACCACCACGTAACGAAGAACCCGATCAAGCCAGAGAGGCATTTTGACATTGCCATGGTTAAACATGGAAGTCCCGTTTAAAAGGACTTCAAAGATCAACACGGCCAGCGGCGGGGTTCCCAATGCAACAATGGCAGAAAACTTGATAATCATGGAAAGAAGTATCTCCAGAGGGTGAAAACGAAGCCCTGTGGTGAAGTCATAATCGAGGTCCGAGTGATGCATCATGTGCAAGCGCCATAGGGTGGGGAGAGCGTGAAACATGACATGTTGCAAGTAGATAACAAGGTCAAGTGCGACAATTCCTGCTAGTAGCTTAATCCCGTAGGGTATATCAATGTTATTTAAAAGTCCCCAAGCTCTTGCATCCACCTTTACTGCAAGTTCTACTGCCAAAAAGGGGAATACTAAATAAAGCACCAGTGGGTTCAAAAATGTTATAGTGAGATTTGCCAGCCACCTCTGTTTTTTCGAGGTAACAAGTTGTCTGCGTGGTACCAGGACTTCCCAAAGTGCCATAATCACAAATAGACATGCAAAAAAACCGATTCGTATAAGAGATGCAGGACTCAGACTTACCATTTTGATTTTCACCATATGAGTTCAAGCTGTTAGCCTACATTTCAACGAAAATCTCGTCAAAGTCTCGCCTTTTACATCTAGGTAACAATTCAGTTTTAGTGTCCCTCTTTCCAATGGCAATTAACAACACAGGATAGTATTTCGAATCAAGGTTAAACAGGTTAATCACACCTTCAACGTCAAACCCGTCCATGGGATGCGTGTCCCAGCCTTTATCAAGAGCTGCCAACATGAAATTCATTGCAAATATTCCAATGTTCCGGGATACGAAGGCTTCCTCGTTTTTTTCGTAAAGCTGCCTAGCAACCTCCCTATATATGGGCAACTGTTCTTTGGTCATATAGCCCTTTTTTACCCGGTCTTCAAAAATATCGTCAGCTTCCAGATATTGTTTAAGATTGCCAAACAGCACCAAGATAGCGGAGGCCTCAGTTATTTTGGGTTGATTATTTGCAACGTTTTTCAATTTTTCTTTCATTGTAGATGAAGTAACAACCACAACTTTCAGGGGCTGAAGATTGAAAGATGAAGGTGCAAGCTTTGCATCTTCATAAATTTCCCTAATTTCAGCCATGGTTATTCCTACCGATTCATCAAAAAAATTTACGGCCCTTCTTCTTTTAATTAAATCCGTGTATTCCATGCTTCCCCCTTTCTAGCAAATATTAACAAGCCAAATTACCTCGTTTTCAATATGTCTCCGAATATATTTTCGTACTCTTCCCTGGTCAGCAAACCCTTTTCCTTAACCACTTCCATTACCGTTTTGTCTTGTTCAAGGGCAATCCTTGCAACTTCGGATGCTTTATCGTATCCAATAACCGGAACGAGGAGCGTTGAAAGGGCAATACTTTTTTCAACCATTTCCTCACACTTCTCCCGGTTTGCCACAATTCCGAGCACGCACTTTTCTGCTAACAGCTTCGTTGAAGAGGTGAGAATTTCAACGGATTGCAAGAGATTGTGTATGATCAAGGGTAGCATCGTATTAAGTTCAAAGTTACCGTTTTTACCCCCTAGAGATATTGCCAGGTCGTTTCCCATAACCTGTGCTCCTACCTGAATTACAACCTCAGGGATTACCGGATTAACTTTACCAGGCATGATGGATGAGCCAGGCTGCAAGGCAGGGAGCCTTATTTCCCCGAGGCCACACCGGGGGCCAGAGGCCAACCAGCGGATGTCATTTGCTATCTTCATCATGCTAATTGCAAAACCTTTAAGCGCAGCACTCATTGAAACAACCGCATCTTGGAAACTCTGCGCGGAAAAGTGACAGGAGGTTTTTTTGAATTTGAAACCGGTCCGTTTGGCTATGAGATCGATTACCATGGGCGCAAATTCTGGTTTCGCTCCCACACCGGTACCTACGGCCGTTCCGCCAACGGTAAGTTCCATAAGTCCGTCAACAGCCCTTTCTATTCGCACGAGCCCTTTCTTAACTTGGTCTTCATACCCGGCAAATTCCTGGCCGAGGGTTATGGGAAGCGCGTCCTGCAGGTGAGTTCTTCCGATTTTCATGATCTTGGAAAACTCGGAAGCTTTTTGATCAAGCCTTTTCAGCAGTAAGGAAACAGAAGGAATCAGCCTGTCGCTTACCTCTGTAACCGCTGCAATATTAAGTGCAGAAGGTATAACATCATTGCTCGATTGTCCCATGTTCACGTGATCGTTTGGGTGAACAGGAGATTTACCACCTCTTCTGCCGGTTATAATTTCATTTGCTCGTCCGGCTATAACTTCGTTTACATTCATATTTGTGGAAGTACCGGATCCTGTTTGAAATACGTCAACAGGAAACTCTTTATCATGTAGACCAGCTGTTATTTCATCGGCCGCCACGATTATAGCATCTGCAATCTGGGAAGATAGAAGACCGAGATTACAATTTACCATGGCTGCACAAGACTTTATCAATGCCAGCGCTCTAATAAAAGCAACTGGCATTTTTATATTGCTCACGGGAAAATTTTCGATGGCCCTCTGTGTCTGGGCACCGTAGTACGCTTTTTCCGGCACTAGAACCTCGCCCATAGCATCTTTTTCTTTTCTGAATCCCACGTCTATTACCCCTATGTGGTATTTAACTAAAAATTCTCTAGAAGTATAGTGACCTAGTAGAAAAACAAGAACTTCTTGAAAAGGAAAGAGTTTTTAACTATCCTAGTGAAGACACAGGATCTGAGATATTTCAAGAGGTTTTACCGCCCCTTTGCAAAGCTTTCTTCTAGCATCGAAAGAAAAGCGGAAATGAAACCATTTATAAAAGACCTTATGGCCAACCCACTGCTACGCATAATCTTTGATGCTGTAAACTGTGGGCTAGTGGTGGTAGACGAGGATAGGCGAGTAGTTGCACTCAATGACGTGATGCAGAGAACACTGGGGGTTTCAAGGGAAACCACTCTCGGGAAACGTGTAGGCGAAGTATTGGGTTGTGTTCATCTCACGGGCCACGAATCTCACAAAGCATGTTGCGAGAGCACTAATTGCGAAAACTGTGAAATCAGGAAAGCCGCAATCCATGCCATTTCCACCAATTCAAAATACGCCACAAACGCGGTGGTTTCAGTAACTGTAAAGGATAAAATTTACGACCTTTCTTTCAGGCTGAAAGCTTTTCCCTTCGATCATCAAAATAAAAAGTACGCAGTGGTTTTTATCGAAAACCTGGCAAAATTTAAGTCTGTGAAACTTCAACATGGACGAGTTGTAGGGCTTGAGAGTATTATCGGGGAGCACGAAACTATAAAAGAATTAAAAAGAACAGTGCTGGAGGTGGCACAATATGACTTTCCTGTACTGATTCAGGGGGAAAGTGGAACGGGGAAAGAACTTGTGGCAATGGCCATTCACAGCGAAAGTCAGCGAACACATAACCTCTTTGTTCCGGTTAATTGTGCTGCGCTTCCTCACGGTCTTTTGGAGAGCGAACTCTTCGGACACACAAAGGGAGCTTTTACAGGTGCCCTTAGGGACAAAAAGGGGCGATTTGAACTCGCCAACGGGGGAACGATTTTCCTCGACGAAATAGGAGATTTGGATCTCAGTTTGCAAGTAAAATTGCTTCGTGTTTTACAGGAAGGCAGTTTCGAGAAAGTAGGTAGCATTGATACACACCACGTAGATGTCAGGGTAATCAGTGCCACGAACAGAGATTTGCAAGATGAAGTAAGGAGGAAAAAGTTCCGGTTGGACCTGTTCTACAGGCTCTGTGTGGCTCCAATTACCATTCCTCCCTTGAGAGAAAGAACCAGTGACATACCGTTGCTGGCCAACCATTTTGTCAACTTGTTTATGGCTGATCACGTGGTAAAAACTCCGAAAATTTCCAAAAAGGTTATTGATATACTCATCCGGCATAATTGGCCCGGAAATATTAGAGAGCTTCAAAACGTGATACAGTTTTCGCTTATGAAGTCAAAAGGAAAGAAAATTGGAGTTCAACACCTCCCGTCGTACATAATCGACGAAAGCTCAAAAACAACGTCAAAACGAAGACGGAAATTGACCAGAACTATGGTGGATGAAGCCTTGCAAAAAGCGAAAGGGAACAAGCTCAAAGCAGCAAAACTTCTGGGAGTATCCAGATCCACCTTGTACCGCTTTTTCGATGAAATGAAGGAGAATAGATAAACTGTCCAGCTTGGGTGTCCCATTGTAGTGTGTGCCAGATGAGACATAGGAAATACTTTCAATGCTATTCTAACTTATCGTAACAGCAGCATCTTTACCTCATTCTACTAAAATATCTATAACCCCATTTTGTGTCTCATTTTCTAAAATAATCATACCTCGCATTCTAACAATTAACTTGTACGAGCCTTCTGTGAACTATGCAACCAGCAACGAGTAGAGCATTTTCTATGCCCGCTAAAAACTGCGTGGCACGGTTATTGCCCTTAATAGATCAAAAGATTGCTACCTGGTGAGAAAGCAGTCTGGGGAAGTATCGGGATATCTGGGAGATCCGGGAAGGATACTTTGTAATTTTCGTTCATACCATCTGCATTCTTTGAATAATTTTGAACCCCGAAAACCGGGATTTGGAAGGGATAAGTCCTTGTCAGATAATTGTAATACTATTTTGTGTGAACTTGTTAACCTGTGTCAGGAAATGATTGAGCTCATTGAGGCGGGGATGCAGGATTGTGAACATGATAAATGCATGTTGCTATACAGCCTTGCCTTGGATTCCGCGTTCAGAGTCAAATCTGCTACGCTCCAGAGATTGGAGGAACTTGCCGCAGGTTAAAAAGAGATCGACCACGAGAAAACAGAAAGCCTCTATTACGAAATGGGATCAGGAGAGGAGGGAGTAACTGATGCATGAAAAAAACAGGATAACATACCCTGTAAAAAGAATTCTCCGGTTATTTTTTGTATTCGCAATTTTCCTGTCGGTCTGTGGCAACGCCACAAATGTGTTGGCATTCAGCCTGAGTGTTGTAGGGCCTGACGGAGAACCCGTAACAGGTTACAGATGGCTTGTGGAGGAAGATGCCACCAGATTCGCCATTCCGGGCGTGCAAGACCCGAATACCCTGGCTCTAAATTTCCACAGAAGTTACATGCCACCTGTGGCAAAAGGCACCCAGGCAAACAGTTCAAACATCATGGTAGATCCTCAAAAGCGTTATTTCGTTTCCGTTCTTCCGGATTCCGGCTACACAATAGGTGGAGCCCAGGTTGCTCCCGGCCAGGGATCAGTAACAGTGGTAGTAAACAAGCTCCCCCTTCCCACTGCACAGATTACGGTATTCGTGTTTGAAGATAACTGGCCAATTAATAATGCTCCGGATTTGCCCGAGGAAAAAGGACTGGAGGGGTTCTCAATTATCCTCGAAGAACCGGGCGGTAGATATGGCCAAGCCGGCGGACAGGTAATGCTTGACGCCTTCGGAAACCCGCTTGGAACAGAATATAACCCCGACGGAACTGTCGCAAAAATGGGGGACGGAACCATTTTGACAGATGCCAATGGAATTGCAGTGATAAAGAACCTTTCTCCTGGGAAGTATGGAGTGCAGGCGGTTCCGCCGGCAGGTCAGCAATGGGTTCAGACCTCTACGATAGAAGGCACAAAAGTGATTGATGCGTGGGTTAAGCCTGGTGAACCCCCCTACTTTGCAGAGTTTGGACCTCCTGGCTGGCATGTTTTCATTGGGTTTGTAAAGCCCATGGTAGATACTACCGTGCTGAACGGCGGAAGCACAATTAGCGGGAGAATTGTTAATCTTCATCTTTCCAGGCCGCCCAACTATTCCTTTGAAAAAGGTGTTCCTTTCAAACACACAACTCCCTGGGTAGGGTTGAACGACTTGGCCACTGGAATCGGGAAGGGTGTCTTTGCAAAAAAGTGTAATCCGGATGGAACATTTACAATTCCAGGTGTGCCCCCAGGTAATTATGAACTAGTAGTCTGGGATGATAACCTTGACCTAATTTTTGCGTCCCACGGAATTACTGTTCCTAGTACCGGCGGTAACATAGATCTTGGCGATGTTCCGGTTTTCCAGTGGTTTTCCGGCCTGTTAAATTACGTTTTCTACGACAGTAACGAAAACGGCTTTAGAGATCCCGGGGAACAGGGAATTCCGGGAATGGCCATAAACATCCGCTGGCGAGACGGTACCGTTTACCAGTCAGCGGTAACCGACAGCACCGGTTTTGCTCCCTTTCACGAAGTTTTTCCGTTTTTCAACTGGATGATTGCGGAGGTCGATTTTTCCCGTTTTAAAGCCACCGGCGCTACCATCGTCGTTGATCAGGGTGGGCCAATTAATCCTGCTGATCCCTGGTCCTTTGGAGGTCTTCTTAATCCTCAACCTCAAGTTGATCCGTTAAACCCCGGGCAATTCCTCCCCTATAGAACAGAAACTGGGCCAGTACTAACGCAGGCATTCCAAGGATTCCTGGGACAGACCAACGTGATCCAGTGGGGAAAGAAAGACTACGGAAAAGGAGAAAACGGAGGTATTTCAGGTATCGTATATTATGCAACCACGCGGGCCGAAGATGATCCTCAGTTTGCGGCCGCAGAACCCTGGGAACCTGGAATCCCCAGGGTACAGGTAAACCTTTACATGGATTCTGACGCTGACGGTATCATCGATGACATTAACGGAGATGGTACGGTTACCCTTGCCGATGTTGATAACTATCCGTTTGCTTCCCCCGACAGGGCCTTCCCCGGTCCCGAGGACGTCGACAGGAATGGAAACGGAACTTTCGATTACGGCGATGCAATACAGGTGACCACCACTGACAGCTGGGATGATAATTTGCCCACCGGATGCCCAGGAGATCCTTCCGATCCTTTTTACAATAATGGCAAGTGCTACGATGGGCTCAGGAATTTCAACCAGGTAAGACCGGGGGTGTTTGACGGAGGATATGCTTTTGACGGTTTAGACCCCGGAACCTATATTGTGGAAGCTGTACCACCAAAATCGCCATACGGTGATACCTATGAAATCATAAAAGAAGAAGACAAAAACATTGACTTTGGCGATACTTACGCCCTGCGAGCCTTTCTATTTGCTCCTGCCTGCGTGGGTGAACCCCACAAGGTGCCTCCCGAGTTGAGCCTCTTCCCCGGAGTTAAGGCACCCTTTGCAGGAGAAACAAGGCCCCTCTGTGATAGAAAGCAAGTTACACTTTATGAAGGTCTTAATGCGCCGGCTGACTTTTACATGTTTACTCCCGTCCCAATAGCCGGTCATATTGTTGGTATAATTCTGGATGACCTTGCTAACGAGTTTGACGTTAATTCACCGCAATTCGGAGAAAAATACGCTCCCCCATGGTTGCCTATCTCCATCAGGGACTGGACGGGACGTGAAATAGCAAGAGTATATTCCGATGAGTTTGGCACGTACAATGCCCTGGTCCCATCAACCTATACCATGGACAGGCCCATGCCATCCGGAGTTGCCCCAAACATGATCACGGTATGCTTGAATGACCCAGGGCCAATTCCAGACCCGAATAATCCAGGTAACTTTATTACGGATCCTTTTTTTAACAGGCAGTACAGCCAGTTTTGTTATACGTTCCAGTATATGCCGGGAACAACCACATATCTTGACACGCCTGTGCTGCCAATAGCGGCCTTCGCAGGCTCAGACCAGTTTCCGCTCGATTGTGAATTCCCGGACGGTACACCCAAGATTTACTCTGTAAGCGGGCCATTGGGAGGTCCATACGTTCCGGAAACCGGCCAGTCCATAACCATAGTTTCCGAAGGGGCAGTTTCCGTACCCAATCCTGAATACGATGGAAAAGGAGGGTCACGTCCCAAGACTATCGTGAGAGATTACGGGTTTGGAAACATTGAAGGAGAAGTCACTGTAGGCGGCGTACCTCTCCAAATTACT
>JALSTM010000206.1 GCA_026983715.1 Desulfobacterales bacterium | reverse complement strand
ACCCAAGAACCGCAAGGCAAGAAAAGGAAAGACACCGACGTGAGGCTTAAAAGCTTCTGTCTTGCAAAGCAATACAATCTCTCTGACCCTGGGTTAGATGATGCCATAAATGATCGGATATCTTTTCAGAAGTTTTTGCGATTGGACCTTACCTGTGAGCAGTCAACGGATGAAACCACGTTTGTAAAATTTCATCATTTACTTGAATAGCATAACCTATACGAAAAGATATTTAAAAGGTTGATAAAAAGCTATCCAGGTTTCACAATAAAAGAAACGATAAACTCTCAAAAATTTGCTCCATCGTTTAGTTTCTTTGTAGACTGGATGCCGGACCAAAGCCTGCCCTGACCAGATCAAGGTGGCAGCATAACATACGAGAGGCCCACGGCTATTTGAGTAATTACTCAGAGGTTCCTGTTTTTGATGAAATATACTTTGCAAATGCGCGATGTTAGCTACAAGGATATCGAAGAAGCCTGCAAGGTGATACACGAAAAACATGGCGGGATTGACCTGCCTTATAAGGCAACACTCAAGGGTTTCTGGGCAACTTCCATTATTCAAGACGTCTACGAAGCTTTTAAATGGGCAGGGCTAGAAAATTACAGGCATTTTGTTGACCTTGGCAGTGGCGACGGAAGGGTTGTTGCAGTTGCATCCCTTTTCACCAAGGCTACCGGCATAGAAATAGATCCCCATTTACACCAGCTATCAATAAAATTGAAGGAGTACCTCGGTCTCAACAATATCGAGTTCTACCTGGGAGATTTCGAGGAATGGGATTTTGATGATTTTGATTTTATCTACATTTACCCCGACCAACCCAAGATTTGCTTAGAACCAAAACTTGAAAGTACCTGGGAAGGGTCTATAATGGTTGCGGGACCACACTTTGAGCCATCAAGCTGGAAGAAAATGGCCCGGAAAAAATTCACGGTTGAAAAGTTTACCCTTTACCAAATATTCTGATGAAAGCCCTCGCAGCCGAATTTTTAAGTCTTTACAATCCCTGCAGAGTTTGCCCCTGGAAATGTGGCGTAAACCGGCTCGCCGGAGAACCGGGAAAATGTCGTTGTGGCAGTGAAGCGGTTGTAAACGACTACATGCCGCACTTTGGTGAAGAAGGATGCCTGGTAGGAGAAAGAGGATCGGGTGCTATCTTTTTCTCGTTTTGTAATCTTTCCTGCGTGTTTTGCCAGACGTCCGATATTAGTCAAAAAGGGGAGGGGACACCGGTAGATGCCGAAAGGCTCTCCGATATCATGCTGTGGCTTCAAAACGAGGGATGTCACAACATAAATCTGGTAACTCCGACTCACGTGATTCCTTCCATTGTTTCTGCTCTCTTGATTGCCCGGGAAAAAGGGCTTACGCTTCCCATTATTTACAATAGCGGCGGCTACGATAGCGTAGAAACACTCCGCAAACTCCGAGGCGTGATAGACATTTATCTTCCCGATTTCAAGTTTTGGCTTCCCGAGACGGCAGAAAATCTTTGCGGAGCAAGAAATTACCCAGATGTTGCGAGAAAAGCCTTAAAAGAAATGCACAGGCAGGTTGGAAATCTCGTGATTGATGAAAAAACGGGTCTTGCAAAAAAAGGTTTGCTTGTCAGGCACCTGGTTTTGCCGGGCCACCTTGATGAAACAGAGAAGATTCTTGAATTTGTGGCGAAGGAGATTTCTCCCTTCACCTACATAAACATCATGGGGCATTACCATCCCTGCGGTAAAGCAAGAGATTTACCGCCACTTAACAGAAACTTAAGAAAAAGAGAATTTGAAACCGCTATTAAAATAGCTGAGAAGCTGGGCCTAAGACGATTGGATAAAACCCACTGGCACCTTTACGATTTATTGTTTGAGAAAGACAATAGCTAATATCCTTTCCAAGAATAATTAAATCCAGGGAAATCTAGTGTTTCAAAACTCGTAACTGATAATTGTACTTAACCCACGGTTTTAACCGTGGGCAGAACATCATCCTTCGATTCCCTTTCTGTAACTTCCAAGTATCTTGAAAAACTCGGTCTTTTCCTTCAACTTTTCAAGTATTTCCTTGTATTCATCATCCATGATATCGATTTCGAGGTCCACGTAGAACAGGTATTCCCAAGGTTGGCTGTGTATTGGTCTTGATTCGAGCTTGACGAGGTTTATCTGGTTATCTGCAAAGATTTTCAAAGTCTCGTAGAGTGCTCCGGGTTTGTTACTTACCGAGTAAATTATTGACGATTTATTTTTGCTTCCGTTCAAGAAATCGTCCCTCGAAATTACGACAAACCTGGTATAGTTTCGCGGATTGGTCTCGATTCCCTCGTCAAGCACCTTCATTTTATAAAGCTTGGCCGCTTCTTTGCTCGCTATTGCGGCTTCGTGGAGGTTATCCGCTTCTTTCACCCTTTGCACACTGCTTGCCGTGTCTTGGCATGCCACAAGGTCCCACTCGGGGTGCTTTTCAAGATACTCCCTGCATTGCTGAAATACCTGTGGATGAGAGTATACCGCCCTTATGTTTTCAATAGATGTCCCTTCTTTTCCTATAAGGTTGTGTTTTATCCGAAGTGTTATTTCGCCAACGATTTTTAGATCGTGCTCCAGCAGTAGGTCGTAGTTTTCATGGATACTGCCGGTGAGAGAATTCTCAACCGGCACTATGCCAAAGCTGGCGCTACCCATATCAACATGTTCGAAAACTTCCCTGAAGGATGAACAGTGCTGGCTGGGAGTATTTTCGCCGAAAAACTGTATGCATGCCCGATGACTGAATGACCCGGGCACACCATGGTATACTACCCTCGATGTCGCCCTGTCTGTCCTGGGTTTTCTCAAGATGGAAGCCTTTTCCAGGTAGGCGTAGTCAAGCTGTTTCCCGACAACGGGAGCAATAACGTAAAGGTCTCTCATCAGTTGTTTGAACTGTTCAGGGTATAGGCTTTGAGGTCCATCGGATAGGGCTTCTTCGGGATTCGTGTGTACTTCTACTATTATTCCGTCAGCTCCCGCAGCAATAGCCGCTCTAGCCATTGGACTCACCTTTTCTCGAAGTCCGGTGGCATGGCTGGGATCAATGATTATTGGTAAATGGGTTAGTTTCTTTATTACCGGAACTGCCGTTAAATCCAAGGTGTTCCTCGTATAACGTTCAAAAGTGCGTATTCCACGTTCACACAGGATAACGTTTTCATTTCCTTCTGAGAGAATGTATTCGGCGGACATTAGCCATTCTTCAATAGTTGCGGAAAGCCCCCTTTTCAACAACACCGGTTTTCCGATTCTACCCACGCATTTGAGCAATTCAAAGTTCTGCATGTTTCTGGCGCCAATCTGGATCACGTCAACATACTTGATCATAAGGTCTGCCTGGCTAGGAGATGTCATTTCTGTAACTATCCCTAGTCCTGTTTCTTCCCTAACTTCTGCCAAGATTTTCAGACCTTCTTCACCGAGTCCCTGGAACGAATAGGGAGAAGTCCTGGGCTTGAAAGCCCCTCCTCGGAATAGAACGGCGCCATATTTTCTTACCTGTCTTGCTATTTCAAGCGTCCTTTCCCTTTCTTCCACGGCACAGGGGCCGGCGATAACAACAAGCCTGTCACCGCCAATTTCAACGTCGCCTACGTTTATTACCGACGGCTCCGGGTGGAGTTCTCTGCTAACGAGCTTGTACGACTTGGATATCGGGATTACTTTTGCTACCCCGGGAAGAGTTTCAAAATGCCGTAAATCTTTTTTTACCTTACCCACGACCCCGAAAATAGTTTCTTCTACCCCCTCGATTTCTTTAATAATGCAATTTTCAGCGCGAAGAACCTGCTTTAACTTGTCTTTTTCCTCCTCAGTTATCCCTTTTTTAAGTACCAGAATCATTTTATCACCTCTCCTTTTTCCTTTTACCAATAAAAAACCCCGAGGGAATCCTCGGGGTCTATGTATCTTCCCACCCCGGGGGATCCGCAACATCCACCCGGGGCTTATATTTTTCTGCCGTGTTAGCCGCCCGGGTGGACGCAACTAAAAAACCAAAAATAGCCGCTAAAAAAGCTGGTGCTCATTTTTTTCTCCGTGTTAATCATATTTCTGTCTATCAAGCTTATCTCAAAAAAAGACCAATTTTGACTTATTTTGTACACCCTATTTATCAGGAAGATATTTGTCAATAAAAAAATTTAAGGATTCCAGTA
The DNA here is from genome assembly GCA_026983715.1 of Desulfobacterales bacterium. GTDB lineage: Bacteria > Desulfobacterota > Syntrophobacteria > B119-G9 > B119-G9 > B119-G9. The sequence goes on along the minus strand of JALSTM010000206.1, from coordinate 5,228 downwards.
ACCCGCGGTTAAAACCGTGGGTTACGGGGTAAGGTAAACTGGGTCGTGTTCAAGATAATCCACGGTCTCATTAGTGGGGAGAGCAAACTATTCAACCCGATCAAGTCCAAGTTTTTTTCTTACCTCTTTTAGGCACTCGAGTTCCAGTTCGCCAAACAAATCTCCTCTTTTTATTGCCTCTCTTTCAAAATCAAGGATAAGGGCTTCAACGCTTTCTTTTCCATCAGGGGTTTTGATTGCTTCCAGGGGAGTTTTTCCACCTAGCGTTGGATTCTTTTCATGCAGCCATTCCTTCCAGAGTTGAGCAGTTAACTCGCGGACTTTTTCTTTTAATTCCGGTGAATCCTTTAAATCTTTATCGAGAGGGTTCGAAGGCAGGTCTCCTGTTTTTATTCTTTCTGTAATTGAATTAGCCGGTGTTATTTCTGCTGTGTTATACCTTGCAGAACCCCGAAGCCTGCGTTTTATCTCCTTTTTGATTTTTCGGGCGCGCTTGGCCGAGTTCACTTCGACGACCATCCGGTTACCCCTAATATCGATGGTGCCGAGAATAGTGTTATCAAGTTGTTTAGTTAGCTTATGCCCTCTGCGGGTCCATGGGAATTTAATCCTCATGACCTTGTCCGATTCATCCACGGTGGCCATTTCTCTCAACTCGGATTCTGTTTCTCCAACACATAGGGAACGAAGAGCCCTGAACGCAACTTCAGGGTCATCGATATCGTAGATAAGTTTATGAAAAACAATAGGTTCACCGTCAGTGTTGAGAAGTTTAGGTGGAGTACGGAGATCTTTATAAATACGAAGAAAAAGCCATCGGGTTGCATCTTCATATTCAAAGAGAACATCCTCATCTATAAACCCTGCCTCCTCGAGGAGTAACTCTCGCAAGTCAATAACATGAGGCTTGTATGAGGGAGGAATTCCTATGGGGGAGCATCCTAGAAACATCTGGATATTGTCCACAGTAAAAATACTGGCATAAATAATATCACCTCGTGCTGTATGGTTGGAGGCCTTTTTATCGGTGACGTAATAGTCTCTGCCGGTTAAGATATCTTTCATACGAATTCCGGTTCCGGGATTTACGGCGAGAACTTCATAGAAACTGAAATAGGTGTCATCACAGGCGTTTAGAACTTGCCTTTCCAGCGATGTAAGTTTGTCGTCCATTTCATAGGCAAAAATTTCTGCAGTACTGGTAAAGGCCTCGATCGTTGTGTCCCCAGAGAGAACGTCAGGCGGTGAATACCACTCAAAAAGCACCCATGGGATAGATACGGGTATCAGGTCATCAAAGACATCTTGAGTACAGAGTTCTTCGTCGAAAAATAAAAACTCTGAGACGGCTGTGGTTAATCCCTCCTCCCCGTAGACGGTTCTAAAAAATCCTAGCATTTTTATCATCAAATCATCAAATGTATTGAAAACACGTCTGTAGAGAAGATCGTTCGCCGGTTGTAGTTTGTTAAGGCAGCATTTTTTGTACTTTTTACCGCTACCACACGGACACGGATCATTTCTTCCGATTTTCATTGCTTTTGATACTCCCCTGTTAATAATTTCTCACCTCTCTATACACCAAAACTAATGTAAACAGAACAAATATTTGCTTCCTACTGGACGATCATGAGGAGTCTTTTCCCGCTGATTTTTGCTGAGATAATCAAATCTAAGAATCCATAAGGCATCATCGTGAGAGTTTTATTATCTTTTTTCCTTGGACCACGCTTACTAGAATGACCAACGCTTAAGGTTAAGAGCATATCCACCTCAGCCTTTTTAGCATCAATTGCAATCGACAAATCGTATTGGAATATTTCAGTAGCAGTCCTCTCATGTTCGGAAACACGTCTCAGTCCTGATGTCAATCACCACTTATCCATGACAGAAAAAATAAGGTATACTCGTTCCATTCTCCCTTCAACGCTTTCACAATATCACAATAGTGTTTCTTGAATGACCAGTCTACTTTGTTATCTCCCTAATCCCCTTACCATAAACCCTGTGCACTGTTGCTATTTGCCCCATTTTAAGCATCTCCTTTCTCCTCCAATAACTTCTTATAATCCGCTATGCGTTCCTAAAGGACTATAGCGGGTAGCTCAAATTCTCCGTTGCCACTACCACCCAGCTTGGGTCAATTTTAGATTCCATAGCCATGAGACTCCTCAAAATTTCTTGTAAACATCTCAAAGATCCCTAATAATTCCTTAATCCGTGGAGGTGATGATATAAAATCTTTGGGTTAAACTGTATAAATCATTGATTTATAAGCTTAAATGTGGTCTAATGCACCTACTAAAAATTCCGCTCGGTAGGTGAAAAAATGAAGCGATTTATAATAGAGCAGAGCGATAAAGAATTCTACACTGTGAACTCTGGCTTGTCCTTGATTGGGCTTTGTGTAAACAAGCATACAGAACTTTGCAAGAAAGTCTCTAGCTACCTACGATAATGGAAAGGAGAAAATCAAAACGGCTGAAATTCTCAAAAGTTACCTTGGTCTTCTCTGTATCGGTAAAAGCGACTATGAAGCCGTTGAGAATGTGATAGAAGTCGAAGATCCGCCTTGGAGGAACGAATACTTCAAGGAGGCTCTTGGAATAAAGAAAGTTCCTTCTGAGGCTACTCTTAGACAGAGATTCGATGAGCGGGCAGGTGACCTTGAGCCAGCTGCCTCTGAATGTCTCGTAGATGCGGGAAGGGAGATTGGAGCACCGGTTAGTGGGCTTGAAACCAAGCATGTTCCACTCGATATCGATGTTTTTACTATGGATAATTCCAACACCAAAAAAGAAGGGGTATCGAGAACCTATCAGGGCTTCGATGGTTATGCTCCTATAGCGGCCTATCTTGGACAAGAAGGTTGGTGTGTTGGGATAGAGCTGAGAAGGGGGAGAGAACACAGTCAAGAGGGTTTTATCCCTTTTTTGAAAAAGGCGATTGATAATGCTCGGAAACTGACAACAAAGCCTCTTCTTGTAAGACTTGATTCTACCCATGATCCCATAGATACCTTGGTTGCACTGAGAGAAGCCGAAAAGGTGTCGTTTATTGTCAAGTGGAATCCCAGGAGAAGCGATATTCAAAAATGGAAAGAAAAGGCCTTTAAAGAAGGCCGAGTAGTAGAACCCAGAGCCGGGAAAAGGGTTGCCTACTTGAGGGTACGGAAGCGAAGAGTTCACAATGGAAAAACCTATTTTTTCACTCTTGTTATCAGAGTAACTGAGCGCACTATCACTGCTGATGGCCAGATGATGTTTCTTCCTGACCTTGAGCATGAAGGTTGGTGGACATCGCTTGAGCTTCCCAAGGAGCACATTATTAGACTTTATGAGGATCATGCCGTATGTGAGCAGTATCACAGTGAATTTAAAACCGATCTCGATATTGAGCGTCTTCCTTCGGGTAAGTTTGCAACCAACGCATTGATCCTGTCTCTTTCTGCGCTTGCTTATAATATTGTTCGCATAATAGGGCAATTGGGGCTTATTGGGTGGAGATCCCCAGTGAGGCATAAGGCAAAGCGAAGGCGCATCAAAACAATTGTACAGGAGTTTTTGTACCTGGCAGCTCGGTTTATAAGAACAGGGAATCGCCTGAAGGTGCGTTTTGGGAAACACTGCCCAGCTTTTAAGGCATATGAGGTTCTTCATTATTGGCTTTTGCCAACATAAGTTTTGGTGTTTTTTACGCAGATTAGTTCTTATCACGGATCCCCAGAATGGAAGTGTGTCTGAAAAATGGCCTCGATCAGCAAAATGAGGCCTTCTTGTCCAGGAATACTAAGATAATGATGCAGAGGTCATTTAAAACTCAGCTGATCTATACTTTCTAATACGGTGGAAACGCCGGAGTACCTTGCCTCATAGGACGGCCTACTTTTATTGTTCTCTCGCAAGGCGGGTAAAGGATATTTGCCCTTCATGGGTAGTTGCTCCTTCGACATGCGGTGACAGTTAATACCCCCCGAAAAGCACAAATCTCGTGGCGTCTAAAGCCACAGACTTCTTGTCTTGGCTTTCAATCATAAGGAAACAACCAAACCAGCCTGGAGCCCCATACCCGATTGCTATCATAAAGCTTATGTTAACAAAACACAACCGTTTTTTTGCCGTTTTTCGCATTTTTTTTGTTTTTGGGAGAAAACTATCGCGTAAATCCCAAGGGCGCTTACGCGCCATAATGAGAGATGAAAATCTACTATGTGCTTCTGGAACAGAATAGAGGGGTTTCTTATGGCTCCCAGGAAAGTACTTACAAGAAGTCTCTTATGATTATTGAGAATGATTTTAATCTCGTTTTTCAAAAGAGAAAAATGGTGAGGCTGGCGGTAAACCATCTGTAAGGCTGTGCGTCTAAAGGGGCAAGTCAACGCTAGGGGTTAAAAAAATAATAGAAGGAGGTGGATAGGATGAAGAAGGTTACCGTTATTGCAATTACATGCGTATTTCTTGTTGCTGGCTTGATGGTTTTCTGTCAGTCGGCACACGCAGGGTACTTTAAGCATAGGCAGATCAGGCAACAGAGAAGGATTTATAACGGTGTTCGAAACGGTAGCATAAATTGCTGGGAACTCAAACGGCTTGAAAGAGAACAGTACCGAATTGCAAGAGAAAAGCGCAGAATGCTGGCGGACGGGTACTTTACGTCGAGAGAAAAATTCAGGCTTGAGCGACATATGGACAGGGCCAGTTGGCACATCTACAAGGCAAAGCATAACAGGTGGTAGAAGTCTAAATATGGCTTCTCAGGGCAGAAACTAAACAACCCTCTTTCAAGGGGGTTGTTTAAAATACTTCCTTATAAGCATGTAGCGTTTTATCGTGTCATAATTCTTATACTACCGGTGCCCATCACAAATGAACCGCCCGCTTCGCTTAAGGCGCGAAGAATGCGAAGAAGGAAAATATTGCGGCCGGCGGGTTAATGCCGCCCACAGTGCCTTGCACCATTTCAGGGTAACAAGGGCAACGGACAACACGCATATCCTAGGAAGCGCACACAAGACACAAAGCTTCAGGCGCCAACTCAGATTGTCTGTACCAACAGCATGCCTGAAGGGCAGGCTTCTTTCCTTGAGCAAACACCTTCCCCGTGAAATTTTTATCCAGTGAAACCTTGTATTGTTTCACCAGGACCGAAGGATACGTAGTATTCCACTGGAACCCTGCTCAAGGAAAAAAGAATATCCCTTTGCGCTCTTAGCTTGTCCCGTTAAATCT